>JBAYLJ010000063.1:0-6335 GCA_041664145.1 Candidatus Omnitrophota bacterium
TATCTTAATGTCTACTTTTTTTGTTTTCACAGTGGAAGTTTGATCTTTGAAATCTTTTTTGCCTGACTTTTCTTATACGCCATAAGCTTGCTGCGCAAGGCTTTATTATTAAGGGCAACTATTTTCATAGCTAAAAACGCGGCATTCTTTGCGCCCGCCTTGCCAATACCAACAGTTGCCACCGGAACCCCTGGAGGCATTTGCACCGTCGACAATAAAGAATCCATACCATTTAATTCTGCTGTATGCATCGGGATTCCGATGACAGGAAGACCGGTGTGTCCAGCCATCACCCCTGCCAAAGCCGCAGCGCCGCCAGCCGCAGCAATAGCCACTTTAACTCCACGGGCCTCAAGCTGGCAAGCATAACTAGTTGTTTCCTTAGGTGTCCGATGAGCGGAAAGAACCTTGGCCTCAAAGGGAACTTTAAACTCTTTTAAAATCTTCGCCGTCTCGCTTACAACAGGCCAATCGGAATCGCTTCCCATCACAATAACAATATCTACCTTCTTCATTTTTTACCTCACTTTCAAAGGATAAAAACTTTGATCAGGAACGTTTTGTAGCCTTCGCGCCAATATCCCTTCGAAAAAAACAACCATCAAAAGAGATCTTTTCTACCGCATGATAAGCTTTCTGAATCGCCTTCTCAATGCCATATCCTAAGCTCGTTATACCTAAAACACGGCCTCCAGAAGTAAGAATATCTGCCCCTTGCTTCTTTGTTCCAGCATGAAAAACAAAAGTGTCTTTCTCTTGCGCAGCTTCTTTGAGCCCAGAAATAACTTTTCCTTTTTCATAAACTCCTGGATAACCTCGCGCGCTCATAACAACACAGGTACAAACACGTGAATCCCATTCTAAAGAAAACTTATCCAAGCGTCCCTCGCACGACGCTAAACAGAGGTCAACCAAATCTGTTTTAAGCCTTGGCAAAACCGCTTGCGTCTCAGGATCGCCTAGGCGCACATTATATTCAAGAACCTTAGGCCCTTCTTTGGTCACCATAACCCCTGCATAAAGCACACCCTGAAATGGCATACCGTCTTCACGCATACCCTGGATCGTCGGAGCAATAATATTAAGAACGATATTGGTCATCAAATCTTTGGTAACCACAGGCGCTGGTGAATAAGCGCCCATGCCACCGGTATTGGGGCCCTGATCATCATCAAAAATTCGTTTATGATCTTGTGAAGAATCAAGAACAACATATTTTTGCCCGTCACTAATAGCCAGGATGGAAGCCTCTTCACCTTTAAGGCAATCTTCAATAATGACTTTTTCTCCCGCTTTTTTAAAGATCTTTTCAACCATCATTTGCGTAAGGGCTTGGTCGGCCTCCTCAAGATTATGGCAGATAACAACACCTTTGCCTGCTGCAAGGCCATCGGCCTTGATCACAAGAGGAAATTTCTTATCTTTAAGGCACGCCTTTGCTTGGTCAATAGAATGAAAACTTTGAAAATCTGCCGTTGGAATGTGATGCCTCTTCATAAATTCTTTAGCAAAAACCTTGCTCCCCTCAAGCTGCGCGGCTTTTTGTGTGGGGCCAAAGATTGTCAAGCCTTGGGCGTGAAAGGCATCCACGATTCCCTTGACCAAAGGTGCCTCAGGGCCAACAATAGTTAAATCAATTTTATTTTTTAGCGCAAAATCACGAAGAGCGAGAACATCATCAAAGTCGATAGGGACGCACGTGGCAAGCTCACTAATGCCGCCATTGCCAGGGGCACAAAAAATTTCTTTAACGCGAGGGTTTTGTTTAATTTTCCATACTAAAACATGCTCTCGGCCGCCGGAGCCGACAACTAAAACCTTCATCCCGTTAGACCTCTCTTTATCCAATTTTTAAAAAGATTTGCTGTGTCGATATAAAATCTTGATCCATTTATGCCGAATAACAAGGGTGCGGAATAAAAAGGTCTAACGGGACTCATAAAATGATCCTTTTTTGTGGATGCTCAACAACGTTTCCAAGAATCCACGAAGAGACACCAAGATGGTTAAAAAACTTAACAAGCGATGAAGCCTTAGCTTTATCAACCACAAGGACAAATCCTACGCCCATATTGAACGTAGTAAACATTTCTTTATCGGAGATCTTTCCCTTTTTCTGAATAATTTGAAAGATCTTTGGGACTCTCCAGCTTGAACGATCAATCGCAAAACACTTGCCATGGGGGAGAATTTTAGTCATTTTCTCAAAGAAAGCACCGCCCGTAACGTGCGCCATGCCTTTAATGTCAAAACGCTCTAAGGCCTTTAAAACAGGCTGAACGTAAATCTTAGTTGGTTTTAAAAGCGCATGGCTTAAACTTTTTTGCTCAGCAAAAGACAACGCCTTGCGCGCGAGAGAAAATCCATTGGAATGAAGACCGCTTGACGCAAGAGCAACGATAACATCGCCTTTTTTAATGGAAGCCCCGCTTACGATCTTTCTTTTCTCGACAACACCAACGGCAAAACCTGCCAAATCATAATCCTCTGACTTATAAATTCCTGGCATTTCTGCGGTCTCACCTCCGATCAAGCTACATTCTGACTGACGGCAACCTTCAATAACGCCTTTCATGACTTCCTTTAATACCTTATCTTGAAGCGACCCACAGGCTAAATAATCAAGAAAGAAGAGCGGCTTGGCTCCAGCACAAAGAATATCGTTGACATTCATGGCGACAAGATCAATGCCGACCGTGTCATGTTTGTTAACAAGATTCGCGATCATCAGCTTTGTTCCCACGCCGTCGGTCGATGACACTAAAATGGGATGGCGATATCCACGGCCAATATCAAAAAGGCTCCCAAAGCTTACCCCGGCGTTAACAGCCCCTTTGTTTTTTATTTTCTTCGCACGGTCAACGATCCAACTCACAAAATGATTGGCCTTTTGGATGTCCACACCGCTTTGCTTATAGGTTATTCCGCTCATAGTTTTCTCAAAAACTTTTTTTAATATAATTTACACCATTTTGAAAAATTTTCGCCCCATCGCCATAACGACTTTTTCTCGGCAAGCGTGTCCAAAAAGGATGCTGCGTAAAAAGATAATGACGCTCAGGATGTGGCATCAGTCCCAAGATATGCCCCGTAACATCCGTAATACCGGCAATATCATCTTGGGAACCATTAGGATTTTCAGGATAAACAGGATCTCGGCCATCCGGCTTACAATAACGAAAGATCACCTGATGATTATTTTTAATTTTCTGTAAAATATTTTTTGTTTTACAAACAAACTTTCCTTCTCCATGCGCCACGGGAAAATAAACCACGCCTTCCATCTCTTGCGTCCAGGCGCAACGGCCGCTGACCTTAAGAGATGTCCAGCGATCTTCAAATTTACCCGAATCGTTAATCATAAGCGTTGCTTGCTGAATAGCTTTTTCTTCCCTAGCAGAATCTTTCCCGAGATCACCTGGCAAGAGACCAGCCTTAACCAAGACTTGAAAACCATTACAAATGCCAATGATAAGTTTTTTAGCCGCAACGAACTTTTTTAAATCCTCGCCGAGTTTCAGGCGAAGCTCATTGGCCAGAATACGGCCAGCAGAAATATCATCGCCATAAGAAAACCCGCCCGGAAGAACGAGGATATGATAATCCTTAAGGCTTTTAGTTTTCTTAAAAAGCTGCTGAATGTGCACCAAGTCAACAGAAGCCCCGCAATCCTTAAAAGCAAAGGCTGCTTCTTGGTCACAATTTGTTCCGGCGGTACGCAGAACGATCACCTTAACGTTTTTTGGCATTGGTCTTTCGTTTTTCTTTAGAATAGAAATCTCTAACAACTTTTAAAACTTCTTCAGGCGTTTCCACAATCTGAAGAATATCCAGATCTTCCTGCCCGATACAATGATGAGCAAGAATAGTTTTGTGCACCCACTCCATCATGCCCTGCCAATACTCTTTGCCAACGAGAATAACGGGAAAAGGAGGCATACGCTTAGTCTGAACAAGTGTAATACTTTCAAAAAGTTCATCTAGGGTTCCAAAGCCGCCTGGAAAAATAACAAACGCCTTGGCGTATTTTAAGAACATAAATTTTCGACAAAAGAAATAATGAAAATCCAGCAACAACGTGATGTATTTATTAGGAACTTGTTCAAAAGGAAGTTCGATGTTAAGCCCGACAGATTCCGCCCCAGATTCTTTGGCGCCCTTGTTCGCTGCTTCCATAATGCCTGGGCCGCCGCCAGTAATGATCGCATAGCCCTCTTTGCCTAAAAGATAAGCTGTTTTCTCGGCGAGCTTATACATCTTATGGCTTTCTTTCAAGCGTGCTGATCCAAAGATCGTCACCGCATTACCAATGCGCGAGAGCATATCAAAACCATCCACAAATTCTGACATAATACGAAAAACTCTCCAGGGGTCTTCCATGGTTGTCAGGTCTTCTTTGATGTTCCGTCTATTCTCCATCCGTCACCACCTTAATGTTTTTTGCCATGATTGTTTGAGAGACTCAAGGTCAGCCTTTAGACATAATTCTTCTTTTAAACCATAACAGGTCAAAATCTTTTCCTCTTTCACTTGGCCGACAGCTCCAAAGCTCATACCTTTAAAAATCTTTTCAAAATCCTTTTGATGACAAGGAGAAACCTCAACAATAAATCGAGAATTTGATTCAGAAAAAAGAACGGTATCATTTTGAGCTTTGGCACCCTTAAAAGGAACTTTGGACAAAAAGGCTGTTGCCCCAAACCCGCCGGCAAAAGCCATTTCAGCCAATGCGACACCCAAGCCGCCCTCGGAACAATCATGACAAGACTGAATGATTCCCTTGCGCATTGCGCGTTCAAGCGCCTGGAAAGTTTTTAATGCTTTTTTCAGATCCACTTTTGGCACAGAACTTCCGATCTTGCCAAAGGTGTCATAATAAATAGAGCCTCCAAGCTCATCAAAGGTATGGCCGATCACATAAATGAGATTATCTTCTTTTTTAAGATCCATGGTGACAACTTTTTCAACATTATCAACGATGCCCATGGCAGAAATGAGGATCGTGCCTGGAATCGCGATGGTCTTGCCCTTATAAGCGTATTCATTATAAAAACTGTCTTTTCCTGAAATAAATGGTGTTCGAAAACCGATCGCTGCATCATAACAACCTTGTGCCGCACGCACCAAGCCTCCCAGGCGATCAGGCTTATCAGGATTTCCCCAGCAAAAATTATCCAAGATCGCAATTTTGTCTACCTTGCCGCCAACACAAACGATCTGTCGGATCGCTTCATCAATGCACGATGCGGCCATCCAGTAGGGATCGATCATGCCAAAACGTGGATTAATACCATTCGAGATCGCAACACCCTTGACCGAATCAAATTTGGGACGGATAACGCTCGCATCTGAAGGGCCATCGCAAAGAGGCCCAACCAAAGGCTTGATAACGCTTGTGCCTTGAACCTCATGATCATAGCGACGGATCACATTTTCTTTTGAGCAAACATTATAATGCGACAAAACTTGCTTTAATTTCTCAGTCAAATCTTTAGCACAAACAATGTTAGACTCTTTTGTCTTGGGTTGCGTCCAGATGGCCTTCTTTGTAATGCGAGGAACTCCGTCGTGCACAAAAGCCATATCAAGATCGCAGACCTGAACCCCTTGATAAAAAAGCTCAAGACGCTTGGTCCCTGTAAAAGTACCCATGACAACGGCTTCAACATTTTCATCTTTAAAGATCTTCATCAAGCGATCAACTTTTTGGGGAGAAACAGCGATCACCATGCGCTCTTGCGACTCAGAAATCCAAATTTCTTCGTAATTTAAGCCCTCATACTTCGTCGGTGCTTTATCTAAATCCACACGGCATCCTAAGGCCTGTCCCATTTCGCCAACGGCAGAAGAAAATCCACCGGCTCCGCAGTCGGTGATGGCATGATAGAGATTTTCATCACGTGCCTGCAGCAAAACATCCAAAACTTTTTTCTCTTGGATCGGATGTCCGATTTGAACCGCCCCAGAGGAAACAACTTCAGAATCTTCTGTAAGCTCTCCGGAAGAAAATGTGGCGCCATGAATCCCATCACGCCCTGTTCGTCCACCAACCGCAACAACCAAGTCTCCTTGCTGTGCTTTCTTTTCGATCTTATCTTTAGGAATAATACCAATGGTTCCGCAATAAACCAAAGGATTGCCAACAAAATCTTTATCAAACACGATCGCACCGTTAACCGTCGGTATTCCCATTTTATTTCCATAATCACGCACACCGCTCACCACACCCTTCATCACACGAATGGGATGCAGCGCGCCTTCGGGAAGATCATCAAAAGAAAAATCAGGCGGGGCGAAACAAAAAATGTCTGTGTTGGCAATAGGCTTAGCGCCAA
>JBAYLJ010000064.1:0-6324 GCA_041664145.1 Candidatus Omnitrophota bacterium
AAAGAACATTCTGGGATCTTCTTGCGTATTTTCTCAACAAGGCTCATGGTCTCAAGCTTAGTAAACTTACGATTCATCGATCTTAAGATCTTATCGCTAATGTGCTGAAGAGGAACGTCCATATACTTACACATACGGCTCTCGCTAGCGACGAGGTCTAAAAGATCATCTGTGATATGTTTTGGAAATGCGTACAAAAGCCGAAACCAATGAATATGTTTTGATTGTGCAAGAATGTTCTTAAGAAGTATTGTCAGCGTATTGCGGCCACCGAGATCAAGCCCATAAGCCGTAATATCTTGACCGATGACATTTATCTCCTTAACACCTTTTGATTCAAAAGTTTCTACTTCTTCAAGGATGGGATTCATTTTTCGCGATGAAAACTTACCCTTAATCCCTGGAATAGCACAAAAGCTACAGTGATTGTAACAACTCTCGCAAATCTTTAAATAGGCATACCAAGAAGGCGTCAAAGAAACTCTTGGAAGGTTTTTATCTTTCTCAACAGGCAAGATTCCAAAAACGTGATCAATCTCAGGAAATTCTTTTTTAAAAATATCAGCATAGCGCTTAGCAAAACATCCAAGAGCAACAATTTTCTTGATCTTTCTTTGCTTTTTTAAATTAATTAAAGCCAAAAGAGTATTAATGGTCTCCTTTTTAGCGTCGATAATAAAAGCACAGGTGTTGACCACAACAGTATCCGCATGATCGACATCAACAATACAAGCACCGGCTAACTTGATTTGGCCTAAAATCGTTTCTGAATCAACAAGATTACGCACACAGCCAAGATTAATCAAGGCAATACGCTCATGAGGTAAAATTCCAGAGAAAAATCCAGAAACAGCTAAGGAAGGAGACTTAAAATCAGTCCTTGATCTTGAAACCATCTTGATCGATGAGGATTTTCTTAATACCGCGACGTGTTTTTCCAAACGGATTCGTCGGTTCGCCGTTAAGCTCAAACTCTAAATCATTAAGGTTCTTACCAGATAATTCAATGGATTCTAAAGCATTCCAAGACTCTACAGCGCCTTTTGTTAGAGATGTTCGCGACATATCCACGCCATCAACACGCACACTGATCCACGTATTCTTTTTTGTACGAACAACTAAATTAATCTTTTTATTACTACGCTTTGAAACGATCGGCGCAGGAGCAGATACACGAGGAGCAGCAGAAGCCAACGCCTTTGGTGCAGCAACCTTCTTTTCTGCTAACGGCTTACTCTTTGCGCTTCGGGTTGTCTCAACTTTTTTTAATTTAACTTCTGCCTTTTTCCCTTGAGAAGGCCTTGATTTAAACCAACAGCTCCCAAGGCGAAAACAAACAAAAAGAACAACAAAGATGAGCAATCCCCTGATGATCTTCTTAACAGCCTCTTTGGCAAAAAAAGGGATCTTTTCATCTTGCCAAAAATTCTTTCCCTTATGAAACTTTGTAGGCTCAGGCAATTGCTCAGGCTTGTAGTCGCTAAGAATAGAAGCAATGTCAACCTTAAGATATTTAGCGTACATCTTAACAAACGCACGATAATAAAAATCCGTAAGTGTCCGAACGCGATAATTCTCTTCGATCGCCTTAAGGGAATCTAAAGGAATTTTTGTTACCTCCTGAACCGTCTCAAGAGATATTCCTTTCGCTTCTCTGGCTTTTTTTAGAATAAGACCTTTTTGAGCGCGATCATCCATTGGAGGGATCCTTATCCTTTTTTATTTTATCCATAAGCCATTCTTCACGATTCACTAAAAGTTCCCTGGCCTTGCTTCCCGAATACGGCCCGACAATACCTTCTTGTTCCATCATATCAATAAGCCGAGCGGCTCTGCCATATCCGAGTCTTAAACGTCTCTGCAAAACTGACACAGAGGCTTGACTTGTCTCAACAACAACCCGAACAGCCTCATCGTAAAGCTCATCTTTTTCTTGCAAGACTCCTGCGGCCGATTTTGTTTGTTTATTAATAATCCCCTCATTGTAAACTGGCTGTTGCTGTACCTTAATAAAATCGATCACCTTGCCAATTTCTTCATCGGAGACATAACAACATTGCCCGCGAATAGGCTTGGCCTCGCCAGGCTTTAAAAACAACATATCACCTTTCCCAATAAGATTTTCTGCCCCATTCATGTCCAAAACAGTTCGAGAATCTACTTTTGAAGCTACTTTAAAAGAGATACGTGCAGGAAAATTGGCCTTGATCACTCCCGTAATAACATCCACCGACGGCCGCTGTGTCGCTAGAACAAGATGGATACCGACGGCACGTGACAATTGCGCTAAACGCGTAATCGCGCTTTCAACATCTTTAGGGCAAATTTGCATCAAGTCAGCAAGCTCATCAATAACAACAACAATATAATACATGTCCTTACCCTTGGAAATATAATCCGCGATATTCCTCGACCCTGCCTCTGCAAGCCTTGAATAGCGCGACTCCATCTCTGAAACAACCCAGCCTAGAGCTGCGGTAACTTTCTTAGGATCTGTAACAGCTGGACACAAAACATGCGGAATAGGATTATATTGACTAAGCTCCACCATTTTAGGATCAATCATTAAAAACTTAAGCTGTTGCGGCGAATACTTAAAAAGCATGGATAAAATAATGCTATTGAGGCAAACTGTCTTTCCTGATCCCGTTGTTCCAGCAACAAGCAAGTGCGGCATATCCGCCAAATCAGCAATCAAGGCCTGTCCTGCTGTATCTTTTCCAAGACCTAATGTTAAGAGTGATTTTGGATTACGGAAATTACTCTGCGTTAAAACATCTTTGAGAAAAACCGCGCTTGAAGATAAATTAGGAACCTCGATACCGACGCGATTCTTGCCTGGGATAGGAGCTAAAATACGAACGCTCTGTGCCTTCATCGCAAGCGAAATATCGTCAGAGAGAGTTGTAATTTGCTGAACCCTGACCCCAGGAGCAGGTTCAAGCTCATAGCGTGTAATGACTGGCCCGCGCTCTACGTCAACAACGCGCACAGTAATACCAAATTGTGCCAAAGTTGCTTCAAGAGTTTTAGCTCCTAAGGAAAGATCGTCTTGAAGTTTTTGCGCAGAGAGAACTGGCGGATCTTTGAGTAAATCAGTTGAAGGTAAATGGTATTCTCCGATAACTTGAGGAATTTCTCTGACGGTAGGCTTATCGCTTTTAGGTGAATCTGACTGAGTAATCCGAATCTTTGGTTTTAATAAAGGGTTGGGAACAACAGCTGGATTAACTTTTTCTTCAGCCTTTTCTACTGGCTTTGGCTTATTAAACAATGCTTTTAAAGGCTTCTGCTCTTCCTTCTTGCGCAAACGATCTGCCAGATCTTCTTTCTTATCCAGGGCTTGCTGAGTTAAGCGCGCATGGATAAAAGCTATCAAAGCCTTAAAACCTTCAATGCCTTTTAAAACAAAAGGAAAAACAAGAAACTCGCCGATAATAATAGACGTGAGCGTTGCTAAAGCGCCGAGAATAATGTACGTCCCTGTCTGGCCAAAATATTGAACAAGAAAATCAGCAACAATAACGCCCATGAGCCCAGCCCGCTGAAACTTATCTGAATGCGCTTGCATTCCAAGCATGCCATAAAGAGCGCTTGCAACAACAAGCAAAATACAAAAACAGAGAAATTTTGATAATGAAAAGCGAATTTCTCTATTAAGAAAATTATTCCAACTCCAGAAAAATAAAAAGAAGGCAATAAAATAGGCACTATAGCCAATAACAAAAAAAAGGCCTCCGGCAAGATAGGCACCGAAACCACGGATAAGATTCTTTGCCGGAATATTAGGATGGGATGTATGCCAGGGTAAGTCAGCAGGGGTAAATGAAATCAAACTGGCAAAAAGAATTAATGCCAGCGCCAGAATAATGACGCCTTTGATCTCATTAATAATATGCTGAGATTTCATCCAGCTTGCTTTTTACTTAAATTAACTCGTTTTTGGTCGTCGATTTTAAGGACTTTAACTTTAAACTTATCCCCAACTTTGACAACAGACTCGACATCTTTGACAAATTTATCAGAAAGCTCGGATACGTGAACAAGGCCTTCACGGCCAGGCAAAAATTCACAAAAAGCACCGAAATTCATAACTTTTTTAACGACAGCATCATAAATTCCCCCAATTTCAGGGTCTTCAACAATGCCACGAATCATAGCAATAGCCTTATCGCAAGCAGCCTGATTCGGAGAAGAAACAAAAACAGTTCCATCTTCTTCAATATCAATGACGGCCTCGGTTTCAGCAATGATCTTCTTGATCATACGTCCTTGCGGCCCAATGACCTCGCCTATCTTAGACTGATCAATGTGCAACTCAACGATCTTTGGTGCGTATTCAGAAACCTTATCACGATAGGATGGCAACGCTGCATGCATCTTGTCAAGAATTTCAAATCGTGCACGTCTAGACTGTGCAACAGCCTGTGATAAAAGCTGAAGGCTAATTCCTTTAATCTTAAGATCAAGCTGGATCGCTGTGATCCCTTTACGCGTTCCTGCCACTTTAAAATCCATATCCCCAAAATGATCTTCAATGCCCATAATATCCGTAATAAGAACCGCCTTGTGTTCACCCGTAATTAACCCAACGGAAATACCTGCAACAGGTTCTTTGATCGGAACACCTGCATCCATAAGGCACAAGGTAGCTGCGCAAACAGTCGCCATGCTTGAAGAGCCGTTGGATTCAAGGATCTCTGAAACAACACGAATGGTGTATGGAAACGCATCATTAGAAGGCATAACAGGTCGAAGGGCTTTCTCCGCCAAGGCCCCATGGCCTATTTCTCGGCGCCCAGGACCTCGCATAGGACGAGTTTCACCAACGCTAAAAGATGGAAAATTATAATGCAGCATAAATGTCTTGCTTGTTTTCCCTTCAATGGCATCAATCATCTGCTCATCATGTCGAGTTCCAAGCGTCGTGATCGACAAGCTCTGGGTCTGACCACGAGAAAACAAAGCTGATCCATGCGTACGTGGCATAATATTCACTTCGCAAGAAATAGAACGGACATCTTCTAGCGATCGTCCATCCGCCCTGCGATTTTCATTTAAAATAAGCTTTCTGATCTCTCCGGATTCAACCTCTTCAATAGCCGATTTAACATCCGCAGAAGAAATAGCATCCTGCCCTTCTTGCTTAAATTCATCAAAAATGGACAAATCGCTCGTAAGTTCTTTGACAAGAGCATCTAAAGCATTCTCGCGCTCTTCTTTTTCAACTATTTTATAAGCATCTGAAAATTTCTGAGAAAACATTTTGCGTATTTTCTCGATCAAACGATCATCGACATTAAAAAGCTTAACATCAGCCTTTGCACGACCGATCGTCTTAACAAGATCTTTTTGAACAGCAATCAAAGCTTGAAGTTTTTCAAAACCAAAAGCAATCGCCTTCAAAGCCTCTTCTTCAGAAACCTCTTTAGCCTCACCCTCGATCATGACAACCCCATACTCAGAAGCAACCACGGCAATATCCAAAGGACTGATCTCTCTTTGCGCATATGTGGGATTAAGGATAAACTGCCCATCAACCAAGGCAACGCGAGCAGCTCCGATAGGCCCATCAAAAGGAATATCAGAAATGCCTAAGGCTGCTGAAGCTCCAAGAAGTGCGAGCATATCAGCATCATTTTCTCCATCGCTACTTAAAACAAGGGCAACAACTTGGACGCTATTAAGAAATCCTTTAGGAAAAAGTGGACGAATAGGCCTGTCAATCACGCGCGCAGCAAGGATCTCGCTTTCTGAAGGACGTCCCTCTCGCTTAAAGAACCCTCCGGGAATGCGACCTGCCGCATATGTCTTTTCTTGATATTCTACTGTCAAAGGAAAAAAACCCAAGCTCTGTTGAGGCTCCTTAGACATACAGGCCGTAACAAGAACAACGGTTCCACCACACGTAACTGTAACAGCTCCATTAGCTTGTTTTGCAAGCTTTCCTGTCTCGATAATAATATTTTGGCTCCCAAAAGGAACCTCAATGCGTTCAATATTCACTATAACCTCATTTCCTTATGTTTAATTTCTTGATTGTTTCGTCATATTTCTCAGAATCCGTTTTCTTAAGATAAGACAAATGACGCCTACGAGCGCCAATCATCATCATGAGACCACGACGAGAATGAAAATCTTTTTTGTGTGTTAATAAATGCGCGGAAAGCTCATTAATTCTTTCCGTCAGAAGGGCGATCTGGACTACAGATGATCCCGTATCTTTTGCATGCGTTTTAAAATTATCCACAACCTCTGTCTTTTTTGCTTTTTGTAAAACCAATTTCTTCTTCCTCCCTTAATTCGATTTTCTTAGATAGATTA
>JBAYLJ010000065.1:0-6315 GCA_041664145.1 Candidatus Omnitrophota bacterium
AGAAGATCATGAGCCCTTGCAATATATTTTGCAAACATCTGGATTTATGGGATTGGACTTCTTCGTGGATTAGCGCGTTCTTATTCCACGTCCTGAGACTGAACTCTTGGTTGAGGCTGCTGAGAAAATGATCGCAAAGAAACCTGGGCAGCGCTTACGTATCCTTGATATTGGAACGGGAAGCGGAAACATTATTGTGAGCCTGGCTAAAAGAAACCCAGGCCATATTTTTTACGCTATCGATGTTTCGTCCAATGCCTTAAAAGTTGCAACAACGAACGCAGCGACGCATAACGTTTTAAACCATATAACATTTTTACACGGCGATATTCTTCGCGGCTTAGATTTTCTTGCCAAGGAAAAGGAATTTGATATCATTATTTCAAATCCTCCGTATATCAAAACAAATGATATCGAGACCTTGTCTTGCGAAGTTCAGCAGGAGCCAAGAATTGCTTTGGACGGCGGAGCGGATGGTCTTTGTTTTTATCGTGAAATTGCGCGTGTCTGTGCTTATTTGTTGTCAGCTGATGGCGTCCTTTGTTTAGAAATCGGGCAAGGCCAAGAGGCGCAGATTACGGAGATTCTTTTAAAGGTGGGCTCGTTAAGGGTTCAGGAGTGCTTTAAAGATTATTTGGATATTCAAGGTATTATCATTGTGAAAAGGAAATGATTTATGGATAAGCTTGTTATCGAAGGTGGAAAGAAATTATCTGGAGAAGTAAAAATTAGCGGGGCAAAAAATTCTGCCCTTCCTATCATGGCGGCGACACTTTTAACCGATGAGACATGCACTATTCGTAATGTCCCAAGGCTAAGAGATACCTTAACGATGATGAAGCTTTTAGAGTCCCTGGGGAAACAAGTTTATTACGAAAAGGGAAAGCTTGTTGTTTCGGCGCATGGACCCCTGAAAGATACCGCGGAGTATGATCTGGTATCAACGATGCGAGGGTCTTTTTGTGTTTTGGGGCCTTTGCTCGCTAAATTGCGTCGCGCTAAAGTTTCTCTGCCGGGGGGATGCGTGATCGGTATTCGGCCTGTCGATTTGCATCTTAAGGGCTTAAAGGCTCTAGGCGCTTCGATGGAAGTTGATAAAGGTTATATTGTTGCAAAAACAAAGAAATTAAAGGGAAAACAGATCTATCTTGGAGGAGCTTTTGGCTCTTCTGTTTTAGCCACTGCTAATATTATGATGGCGGCTACCCTTGCCCAAGGTGAAACCATTATTGAGTCCGCGGCATGTGAACCTGAAATTGAGGATTTGGGAACCTTTCTTGTCCGCATGGGTGCGCAGATCATTGGGCATGGCACACCACGTATTGTTGTTCGCGGCGTCTCAAAGCTTTTAGGGGCGGATCACAGTATTATTCCTGATCGCATTGAGGCTGGGACGTTCATTCTTTTGTCTGTGGCCACACGAAGTGATCTTACGATCCGAGGGGCTTATCCAGGGCATTTACTGGCCTTGATCGACGTCTTGGAATCGATCGGTGTTCGCTTTGAGTGTGCGCAAGAGACCATTCGTGTTATCAATAAAAGAAGCATTACTCCTGCAAGTATTAACACTTTTCCTTATCCTGGGTTTCCTACTGATCTACAGGCACAATTTATGGCGTTGATGGCAACGACTCCTGGCGTGAGCGTTATCACAGATCGTGTTTATCCCGATCGTTTTATTCATATTGCTGAGCTTGACCGTATGGGGGCAAATATAAGGCGTGAAGGCATGCATGCCATTGTCCAGGGGGTTAAGGCTCTTTACGGAGCACCGGTCATGGCTTCTGATTTAAGGGCTTCGGCGGCGCTTGTTATTGCAGGGCTTGCGGCTAAAGGTGAGACAGAAATCCATCGTATTTATCACCTTGAGCGCGGCTATGAAGACCTTGAGCAGAAACTTCTTCAAATTGGCGCTAAAATTTCAAGAAAGAAGATCAAATGATCTTGATGATCGATAACTACGATTCGTTTACTTATAACCTTGTTCAGTATTTTTCTGAATTAGGCGCGCAGGTTGAGGTTTTTAGAAATGATGCTATTGACCTTGAGGGCATTCATCGTAAGAGCCCAGACCATCTCGTGATCTCTCCCGGGCCTGGCCGTCCTGAAAATGCCGGAATATCTCTACCGCTTATCAAAGAATTTGCAGGCAAGATCCCGATTTTAGGTGTTTGCCTTGGGCATCAGGCTATTGGCTATGCTTATGGCGGAGATATTATTCAGGCCAAGAAGCTCATGCATGGGAAAACATCTCTCATTTATCATCATCAGAAAGAGATCTTTAAGAATTTAACCAATCCTTTTGAGGCCACACGTTACCACTCTTTAGTGATTGACCCGCAAACGCTTCCCACGTGTCTTGAAACCATTGCCTGGACAGATGACCAGGAGATCATGGGTGTTCGGCATAAACAATATCCTCTTTGGGGTGTTCAATTTCATCCTGAATCCATTTTGACTAAAGAAGGTAAGATGTTGTTAAAGAATTTTTTAAATGAGGGCACAGCTTGCGGAGCGAAGCGAGCGTAAGCTGTCCGCCGAATTTATCCTGAGGTCGCGATAGCGACCGTAGGATTACCTTTTACGTTTATGCAAAAATACATTCTCAAAATTAACGGTAAGGAAGATTTAACGTTTCAGGAAATGTCAGAGGTGATGCGTTCTATCATGTCCGGCAGCGTTTCCAAGGAAGATTTGTCTGCCTTTTTGTTGGCCTTGCGTAAAAAAGGAGCAGGGATCAATGAAATAACAGGAGCTGCTAAGATCATGCGAGAATTCGCCATTGCGGTTAGTATCAGCAATGACGTTGTCTTGGATACGTGCGGAACAGGTGGCGATAAGTCAGGCACCTTTAACATTTCAACAGCTGTTGCCTTTGTCGTCGCTGGCGCAGGGTGTGTTGTTGCCAAGCATGGTAATCGATCTGTCTCAAGCAAGTGCGGAAGTGCCGATGTTTTGGAATATCTTGGAGTTAACATTGGCATGAAAGTTGATCGCCTGGCAGAATGCCTTAACAAGGTTGGCATCGCTTTTTTATTTGCGCAAAATCTTCATCCCGCCATGCGTTACGCCGCCGCGGTCCGTAAAGAATTGGGCGTCGAGACGATCTTCAATGTTTTAGGGCCCTTAACCAATCCTTCAAAAGCCACGCATCAAATGATGGGTGTTTATAGCAAAGATTTGGTTGAGCCCATGGCGTATGTTTTAAAGAATTTAGGATTAAAAAGAGCGCTTGTGGTGCACGGAGAAGATGGCCTCGATGAAATTACAACAACGGCAAACACCTTTGCAAGCGAGTTCAATGGAAGCGATGTTGTCTCTTATGTGATCGATCCATCGATCTATCAGATCAAGAAGGCGAGCTTAAAGGATCTTCAAGGCGCAGATGTGAGCATTAACGCAAAGATCATCTCTGATATTTTAGAGGGTAAAACAGGCGCACAAAGAGATATTGTTGTCCTAAATGCCGCGCATGCTTTGTATATCGCTGGCAAGGTCAAGACCGTTAAGGATGGGGTAGCCGTAGCTTGCCGATCCATTGACTCAAAAAAAGCTCAAGAGAAGTTAAACGCGCTTATTGCCTTTACAAATCAATGACAAAGAACTTTCTTGAAGAGATCATTGCTTACAAAAAAAGTCTTATTGCCCAAAAAAGATTTTTCCTCGACAATCTTAAAACAAAAATTCAAAAGGGAAGACATACGCGTTATCGTGTCTTTCAAAAGGCTATTTCACAGCCTGGACAGCTTAATCTTATTGCTGAAATTAAAAAAGCCTCGCCATCGCAGGGAGTCATCCGTTCTGCCTTTAGCCTCTTAGATCTAGCGAACGTTTACGCGAAAGCAGGGGCTGCAGCGATTTCTGTTTTGACCGAGGATAAATATTTCTTAGGCAAACCGCCTTATGTGCGCGATGTCTCTGATCATGTTGGTCTTCCCGTTTTAACCAAAGATTTTATTATTAGCGATGAGCAGATCTATGAAACGTTTGCCTTTGGCAGTAGCGCGGTCCTTTTGATCGTTGCTATTTTAGACAATAAGGAGCTCAAGTCTTTAATTGCGGTGGCCGATACGTTAGACATGGATTGCTTGGTCGAGATTCACAACGAAGAAGAGCTCAAAAGGGCTGTAGATTGCGGGGCACAAATCATTGGCGTCAATAATCGTAATTTAAAAACATTGGAAGTGGATCTTAAAACCTCAGAAAAACTTATTCCGCGAATCCCTAAGGGGCGCATTATTGTATCCGAGAGCGGAATCAAGGATAAGGCAGATGTTGACATGGTAAAAGATCTAGGGGCTCACGCTGTATTGATCGGTGAGACTTTTTTGCGCGCGAGTGATGTTGGCGCGAAGGTAAGGGAAGTGATGTATGGCGAGAATTAAGGTTTGCGGGATCACAAATAAGAAAGACGCCCTGAAAGCTGTTAGGCTTGGAGCCTGGGCTCTTGGATTTATTTTCTATAAAAAGAGTTCTCGATACATTGCTCCAGAAATTGCTAAGAAAATCATCACGGTTTTGCCTAAAAAAATTATCTCGGTTGGTGTTTTTGTTAATGCGAACGATAAGGAAATACGTCAAGTCGTTGAGATGTGTGGATTAAAGGCCATTCAATTCCACGGCAATGAAACTCCAAAATTTTGTTTACAATTCAAGGGCATGAAAACAATCAAAGCCCTTCGCGTAAAGACTAAATCTGATATTAAGAAAGCTTCATTGTATAAAACTGATTTTTTGCTTTTTGATACATACAAAAAAGGTTCTTTTGGGGGAACAGGAAAAAGTTTTGATTGGGATTTTTTGGGCACTCAAAGAAATATCCTAAAAAGAAGCATTCTTTCCGGAGGGCTTAATCCTGAGAATATTACAGAGGCTGTTTCTTTGGTTAAGGCTTATGCCTTTGATGTTTCAAGCGGCGTTGAAAAACGCCCTGGAAAGAAATGTCAGAGGCTTTTAAAAAAGTTTTTTGGACAAGCAAATCTAAGGGGTGGATCATGAGTAAGATCGTCTTTGATATCGAAACCGCTGGCCAAGATTTTGATTCCATGGATGAGGCCACCAAAGAATACTTTTTAAAATTTGCCGATACAGAGCAAAAGGTCGAAGATGTAAAAAATAGTATGAGTTTTTACCCGGTGACCGCGCAAATTATTACCATTGGGATGCTGGATGTTGAGACAAGCAAATCATTTGTGTTTTTTCAGAATGGTGGCGCCAAGGAGAAGTTTCAAGAAGGAGAGATCACCTATCTTTCCGGTGATGAAAAGGAGATTTTGGTCAACTTCTGGAAATTGATCGAAAAGGCCTCTGTTTTTATTACCTTTAACGGCCGAACATTTGATTGTCCTTTTATTATGCTTCGCTCGGCGATGCATAGCGTGCGTGCGAGCAAAAATCTTGTGCCTTACCGCTATGACCCTAAGCTTCATGTTGATCTCTGCGACCAACTTACCTTCTATGATGCCATGCGTCGTCGATTTAGTCTCGATATGTGGTGCAAGGCGTTCGATATTAAAAGCCCAAAACAGGAGGGCATCACAGGTCTTCAGGTCAAAGATTTTTTTAACAAAGGATGCTATAAAGATATTGCCCGTTATTGCGCCCGCGATCTGCAAGCAACTAAAGAGTTGTATTTGTATTGGGAAAATTATTTAAAGTTTTAGCGATCAGCTAGACCCCTCGTCGGAGTTTTTATCATCTCTCTCATTTGGTAACGCTTTCTTGAAGCCCTCTTTAAGGCCTTGTTATCAGTAGATTGTGTGCTATATTCCAAGTAGCCGATAAAGGCAAACTCAGGGAAACCTGAGGGCGCAAAACCACAGACCTAAGTTGTCTGAAACATCTGCGCCTCCCATCCGGAGTGGTGGCTGAGGCATCTCAAAGCCGGTTAGGCTAAGGTGGACGACAAGACGGTGGCTGGGTTGCCGAAGTGGACAAGAAGTTCCCACGTTATCGGCTTTCTTCTTTTTAGCTCGCCTGATATGCGGGCTTTCCTCATTTTTATCCCTTTTTGTCTTCCTTTAGCCCGTAATCTTGAAACTTAAAAAAAGATGTTGTCTTCCTTCAAGAATGTTTTTAAAAGTCATTAAATAGTTATCATTTATTCAGCAATTTACAACTTCTGAGATCTTGTGATATAATGTGCGCTAATTGAATTTTGTGCATTATAGATAATAAGGCAGTAAATAGATGACCTTTTATCGGTAAAAATAGTAAGGATGGTCAATTGTGAACGACAAACTATTACGTATCTATAAAAAGTTTTATGTTGATGAGGTCAAGCATCATGTCTTGGTTTGCGGAGACTTGACAGCT
>JBAYLJ010000066.1:0-6250 GCA_041664145.1 Candidatus Omnitrophota bacterium
ATAACTCCCATGAACAATCTTTGGCTTGACCCCAAGACGCTCGACAAGCTGGGCATCATCAGTGGGTGTTTGTGCGGCCAAATGTTTGTACGCCTCAAGGAGAATATCTTTATCAAAAGCTTGCGGTGTTTGAATTTCCCAAAGCTCATCTCGCCTTAGCGTTTGCTGAACCTTTAAAGACCTCGGATGAACACGCTTAACCGTTGGCTTTACGGGCACCCCCGCGATCGCGGCCCTATTCTTTTGTGCTGCCCAAATACATTCTTTAAGAAGTTTGACCGTTAAAAAAGGCCTTGCCCCGTCGTGGACCACAACAAGCTGCGTATCCTTATCTAACCTTTTTAACCCACGGGCCACCGAATCACAACGTCGTTTCCCGCCAGCAACACAACAGATTTTCTTTTTACTATGAAAATTCTTAATAATTTTCTCAAAACTCTTCAAAGAATCTTTAGGCGCAACAACGATCACGCTGTCAACCAAAGAACACTTTTCAAAGACTTCAAGGCTATAGACCAACAACGGTTTATTGTTAATCACAATAAGGGGCTTAGGGCTTCTTGCCTTAAGCCTCGTCCCTTTTCCTGCCGCAGCAACAAGGACTTGCGTCTTCATGCTTTTATTTTTCCAAAAATCATTCGGCCAGCCTGCGTCTGGATCGCTGAGGTGATCTCAACAGAAACATCATGCCCTATCAAATGTCTTGCATCGGCAACAACGATCATGGTTCCATCGTTAAGATATCCAACCGCTTGCTGATGCTCGGTTCCTTCCTTCACAAGCTTGATACTAATATGATCTCCAGGGAAAACGACCGGCTTCACCGCATTCACAAGCTCATTAATATTAAGGATCTTAATACCCTGGATGCCTGCATTACGGTTTAAATTAAAATCTGTTGTACAAATACGGGCCTCGATACGCTTGGCCAAATGCAAAAGCTTATCATCAACATCTGCAATATCCGCAAAATCATCTTCATGGACTTTGATGTCAATGGTTGCATCTTTTTGCATAACCCGCAAGATCTCCATGCCTCGTCGGCCACGCTCGCGCTTTAAAGCATCTTTAGAATCCGATAACGTTTGCAGCTCTTTGAGGACAAATCGTGGGACAACCAAACGTGCTTGAAAGAAATCCGTTTTACAAATATCCATAATGCGCCCATCAATAATAGCGCTGGTGTCTAGCACAACAACGTTTTCATAAAAATTCTCCTTACGAAATCGTACATAAGGAATAATAAGATTAAAATCATCTTTTCCGCGCAAAGCCATGGTAATGGCTAAGTAACAAAAAACGATTGTCAGGATAACCTTAAAAAGCGAAAGAAGATATTCCCCTAAAGGCAGGAGGGCTAGGATATCGGTGACAAGCTTTGCGATAGCCATCCCCAAAACCAAACCAAAAACCATGCTCGAAAGCCCTCGCAAAGACACCCGATACATCTTGGTTTCAAAAAGCATCAAGAACAACCCAAAGACCATCCCTAAAAGAATTCCCATGATCCCAAAACCTGAAATATCACCGATCTGATAACCAACGGTTGCGCTAATAAGAAGAAAAAATAAACGAACAATAAATAATGTCATGCGTCTCTCCTTTAAATGAGCACGTGACTTATGGACGCCTCTGGCGACATAAGACACTTATGCGAATTTATCCCGTTCGAAGAACGGGAATTCCTCTTGCCCGAATTAACCTTACTGTCTTCTGGCGAGGCAATGAGTCTCAAGGTCACGTCTGCCCCGAATTTATCCCGAGGTCGCGACAGCGACCGAGGGATCAAATGAGCCCCGCCTCCGGCGGGGTAAATGAAACTTATTTACAAAATATCCAAAGCTTCTCGAACTGATTCAACAGCCACAAGCTCGATCTTTTCTTTTTTAATCCCTTTTCCTTTTAAATTATTTTTCGGCAAAATACACCGCTTAAATCCAAGCTTTTGCGCCTCGTTGATACGCATGGCAACATGGCTAACACTTCTGACCTCTGAAGAAAGCCCAACCTCACCCAGGACAACGATGTCGTGGGGAATCTTTTTATCCAGAAGGGCTGAGGCAACAGCGACGGTTACGGCTAAATCTGCCGCAGGATCAACGACCCTCACCCCGCCAACAACATTTAAAAAAATATCTTTATCCTGTAAGGAAAGTCCAAGCTTTTTTTCCAAAACCGCAGCTAAAAGGGCCAAACGATTCGCGTCAAACCCTTGGGCCTTTTGTCGTGCCATGCCAAAATTGGCTCGGCTCACAAGCCCTTGAATTTCTACTAAAAATGGCCTTGTTCCCTCTAAGATAGGAACAACCACCGATCCTGATGCATCCGCTGGCCTTTCTGCCAAAAAGATTTCCGAAGGATTTAAAACTTCCTTCAAACCGTTCGCGGTCATTTCAAAAACACCAATTTCATTCGTTGAACCAAAACGATTCTTTGTCGTACGCAAAACGCGATACATCGAATAGCGCTCGCCTTCAAAATACAAAACAGTATCAACCAAATGCTCTAAAACGCGCGGACCAGCAAGCATGCCTTCTTTCGTCACGTGTCCAATAATAATAACGGCAATACCTTTAGCCTTTGCAAATTGTGTTAAAAGCGATGCACATTCACGCACCTGACTCACGCTCCCAGGAGAGGAGGTAATATCTTTCTGAAAAACAACCTGGATCGAATCAATGATCACAACATCAGGCTTAAGCTCATCCATCTGCTGAAAAATCGTATCAAGATCAATCTGATTAACAATATAAAGCTTATTATTATTTTTCTCGGATAATCGATCGGCGCGCATTTTTGTCTGTTTAACAGACTCTTCACCACTCACATAAAAAATTTTAAATCCTTTTTGTGCCAAAAGACATCCCGCTTGAAGCGCAAGTGTTGACTTACCAATGCCAGGATCACCCCCCAAAAGTACCACAGACCCCGGAACAATCCCTCCGCCTAACACGCGATCAAGTTCTTCGTTGCCCGTATGAAGCCTACGCTCTTCATCGCTTGAAACGTCATGCAGCAAGACAGGCGCTTGACTTAAAGTGATCACTGGACGCGTGGCTGTCTGCATAGGCTCAAGAGATTCTTCAACAAACGTATTCCAATTCTGACAACCCGGACAACGGCCAAGCCATCCCGAAGATTGAGTTCCGCACTCTTGACAAATAAAAAGTGTTTTTGCTTTCATAAATGAGCACGTGATTTATGGAACACAGTGATCATAAATCACTGTGCGAATTTACCCCAGGAGCGCAAGCGACGCGGGGTTTCCTTAAGAAAAATTTCAAATTACACAAAGAACGTAAATTGTTCGGCCGAATTTACTCCGTATCTTTGATACGGAGGACAAAACGATCTAAAATTTGATACTGCGCTGAATGGTGAGCATCCCACCTTCTTCAACGCCAGAAACTTCACGTTCTCGTTTCAACCGATATTTAAATTCTGTCTCCCCCGACCTTCTGCCTTCGGTTTCTCGTCGAATTGTCCATTCTCTATCAACATTCGTTTCGCGGATCAAAGGTAACATTTTCATCTTAGCCAGTTGCTCAGAAAAATTCTTAAAATCCTTGGATAGATCAATATTCCCTTCTAGAAAAAAACTTACTCCGCCTTCTTGTGTCACGCTTGTCTCAACAAGCTTCAATACAGGATAAAATCCTTCAAACCCCGCCGTAATATTGTCATAGCGAAAATCTCCTACTTGTCCTGAAGAAAAAAGCGTGCCCTTCATTGCAAGACAATCTAAGATCCCCGAGAAATGAACTTGCCCAGAAACCTCGCCCTGAGAATACTGACCTTCTTGGCCCAACCATGAAAAAAGATCCGTGAGCAAAACATCACGCGCCTGCACAGACAAATCAATCTCATACGGAGACACGAGCGAACAATACCCTCGCAAGCTTAGCCCAGCCCACGCGCAATTTTCTAAAAAGAACTTGCCTTCTCTTAGCTCAAATTTTCCCTTAATAAAATGCGAGAAATCGTCTTCCGACGATGCCGCCGTAGTGCCATTAAGAATCCCTTGAATAAAAGGATGCGCTCCTAAAGGTTCAGCGATCTTCGCTGTGCCGATCATTTCCGTAGTAATATCAAATAGCAAAACCTTTATTTCTTTAAGGTCCATATGAAAATCAACGGCCTTCGCCCCATTATCTTTTCCCTTGAAGCCAACGTGCCCTCCGCGCGGAAACTGAAAAGACAATTCAACCTCTTTCTTGGCCGTATCCCAAGAGCCGTCAAAAGAACAAACAGTCTCGGCAGATACGCAAGAAATCCCTAAAAGCAAGAAAGCCGCAATAAAAACAAAACACTTTTGCCTCATACATTATTCAAAAGTCAAAACATCCTTGTGCGCATTATGTTTCACGTTGATCGTGCTTCCGTCGGTAAATCGCCCCGCAATGATCTCTTCAGCGAGAGGATCTTCCAGGAATCGTTGGATCGTTCGCTTTAAAGGCCTGGCGCCAAAAGTAGGATCAAAACCTTTCGTGACAAAAAATTCCATCGCCTCGGGAGATAATAAAATCGAAATATTTTTATCTTTCAGCCGATCCGCCACTTCCTTGATCTCGAGCTCAACAATGCGCTGAAGATTTTCTCTTGTGAGAGATTGAAAAACAATGACATCATCCAAGCGGTTTAAGAATTCTGGCTTGAATGTTTTCTTCATCTCATCAAGCAAGCGCTGCTTCATATCCTGATACGTCACCTGCATATCTTGCGAAGCAAAACCCAAAGAACCTTTTTGACGCAAGATCTCTGCGCCAACATTTGACGTCATAATCACAATGGTATTGCGAAAATCAACTCTCCGGCCTAAGCTATCGGTTAGGCGGCCATCTTCTAAAACCTGAAGAAGAAGATTGAAGACATCTTGATGGGCCTTTTCAATCTCGTCCAAGAGAACAATCGAATACGGCCGACGACGAACCTTTTCCGTCAACTGTCCACCCTCTTCATATCCTACATATCCTGGAGGCGCACCAATCAAACGCGAGACATTAAACTTATCCATGTACTCTGACATGTCAATTTGGATGATCGCATTTTCATCACCAAACATAAATTCAGAAAGAACGCGCGCCAAAAGAGTTTTGCCGACCCCGGTTGGCCCTAAAAACATAAACGACCCGATCGGACGCAAAGGATTCTTGATCCCGGCACGCGAGCGACGTACCGCACGCGCAATAGCGCTGATCGCCTCTTCCTGGCCGATCACCGATTTAGAAAGATTTTCTTCTAGCTTTAAAAGCTTTTCACTTTCTTTTTGTTCAAGACGAATCAAGGGAATCTTGGTCCATTGAGAAATGACCCGCGCAATATCTTCTTCGTTAATCATCTGAACAACAGAGTCTCGTTTTTGAAGCCACTCACGTCTTTTTTGCTCAAGCTGTTCACGCGCTTCGCGTTCTTTGTCGCGCATTTGAGCGGCTTTTTCAAAATCCTGACTTTTAATATGCCCTTCTTTTTCTTCACGCAGCTCTTCGATTTCTTCTTCGATCTTTTTGATCTCTTCAGGAACCGCCATCACTTTCAAGCTCGCCCTGGCTCCAGCCTCGTCTAAAATATCCACCGCCTTGTCAGGCAAGAATCGCCCTGTCACATAGCGATCCGTCAACTTTGTAGCCGCCTCGAGGGCTTCATCGGAATACTTCACGCGATGATGCGCCTCGTATTTATCACGTAATCCTTTTAAAATTTGGATCGTTTCCTCCACAGACGGAGGCTCAACAACAATGGTCTGAAAACGACGCTCAAGGGCTGCGTCTTTTTCAATATTCTTGCGATATTCATCAATGGTCGTTGCCCCAATGCATTGAATTTCTCCTCGAGCTAACGCGGGCTTTAAAATATTAGCAGCATCAATAGCCCCCTCGGCAGCGCCTGCGCCAACAAGGGTATGAATTTCATCAATAAAAAGAACGATCTTTTTTGACCGCTTAATCTCATCCATGACCGCCTTGATACGCTCTTCAAATTGACCACGATATTTTGTTCCTGCGATCATCATGGCAAGATCAAGGACAATAATATTCTTCTCTCGAAGATTCTCTGGCACGTCACCATTGACAACAAGCTGGGCAAGCCCCTCAACAATCGCTGTTTTTCCAACACCCGCCTCTCCGATCAAAACCGGGTTATTCTTAGTGCGGCGCAGGATAACCTGGATAACACGCCGGATCTCGTCATCCCGGCCGATCACCGGATCGAGTTTGCCCTGATTGGCAAGCTGCGTCAGATCCTTGCCGTA
>JBAYLJ010000067.1:0-6249 GCA_041664145.1 Candidatus Omnitrophota bacterium
CATAAATCCATCACAACCGGGACACTCAAAAATAAATTTGGCATTGATCTTAAAACCGCTCAAGCTATTTTCTTAAATCAAGAACGCTTTCCCAATCTTAAGATCAATGGTGTTCATATTCACATTGGTTCACAAATTATAACGATTGCACCTTATGTAAAAGCCATTAAAAAAACAATCAGTTTCATCAATGCCCTAAAAGCAAAAGGCGTAGCAATTCAATATCTCAATATCGGTGGAGGGATGGCCGCGGATTACACCTTAGGAACTGCGCAATCGGCAGATGCCTTTGCCAAAGCCCTTGTGCCGCTCTTGAAGAAAACTGGCCTTAAAATTATTATGGAACCAGGACGTTTCATTGTTGCCAATGCCGGGATCCTTGTGACAAAAGTTTTGTATTTAAAAGATAACGGTGTAAAGAAATTCCTTATTGTCGACGCCGGCATGAACGATCTTATTCGTCCTTCACTTTATGAGGCTTATCATGAAATTATGCCGATCAAGAAAATAGCAAAAAAGAAAATAGCGGTTGATGTTGTTGGACCCATTTGCGAAAGCGGGGATTTTCTTGGCAAGGATCGTTATTTGCCAAAACTTTCCGATGGTGCGCTTCTTGGCATTATGACCGCTGGTGCTTACGGATACGCGATGAGCAGCAACTACAATGCCCGTTGTCGTGCCGCCGAAGTTATGGTTAAGAAATCTCAATTCTCAATCATTAATAGACGAGAAACATTATCTGATCTAACAGCCACAGAATGCATTCCGAGGTTTATCAAATGACCGACATAAAATTTACAAAGATGTGCGGCGCAGGCAATGACTTCATCGTTGTTGAAGGCCCCTGTTCTGTTGACATCACAAAACTTGCCTTAAAATCATGTCATCGCACCGACGGCATCGGCGCCGATGGGCTGATCGTCATTGAGCCTTCCAAAAAAGCAAATGCCAAAATGCGTATTATCAATGCTGATGGGTCAGAGGCAGAGATGTGCGGAAATGGTGCCCGATGTATGGCAGCTTATTTATTTAAAACTAAAAACATTAAAAAACCTTCTCTTACCTTCGAAACTCTCGCAGGCATCATTCATGCAAAGAAAGAAGGAAAGCTTATCTCGGTTGGATTAAGCGATCCAAAAGATTATACAAAAAATATCGCGCTTTCCATTAATACCCGTAAACTTCGCTTAGATTATGTCAACACCGGCGTTCCTCATGCGGTTTGCTTTGTTCATGGCTTAAGCGATATTGATGTTAACACCATTGGCCGCTTGATCCGCTATCATCGCGAATTTTCCCCTAAAGGGACCAATGTCAACTTCGTCGAAAGCATTGCGCGAAACTTTATTGATGTTCGCACCTACGAACGCGGTGTTGAAGCTGAGACACGAGCCTGTGGAACCGGAAGCGTCGCTTCAGCAATTATTGCTTATTTAAAATCGAATCCAAATATTGATTGCAAAAAAAATGCTGTGATGAGCGTCAAAACGCGTAGCGGAGAAGTCTTAAAAGTGACATTTGATTTCTGTAAAGATCGTATATCCAACGTTTGGCTCACCGGCAGTGCGCATTTCATTGCCGAAGGCAAATTGTTTCTTAACATCTAATCTAAGGGGGATACATGTTTAAAGGTTCAATCGTTGCGATCGTTACGCCATTTAAGAACGGAAAAGTAGACGAAACAAAACTTAAGGAATTAGTTGAATATCAGATTCAAAATGGCACCAACGGAATCGTTCCGTGCGGAACAACAGGTGAGTCTCCAACGCTTTCTAATGCTGAACACGAACGCGTCATTGAAGTCTGTATCACAGCAGCCAACAAACGTGTCCCTGTGATTGCAGGAACTGGATCAAACTCAACGCAAGAAGCCATTACCTTAACTAAAGATGCTGCGAAGGCTGGCGCGAGTGCTTCTTTGCAGGTCAGCCCATACTACAATCGTCCGAGTCAAGAAGGTCTTTATCAACACTTCAAAGCCATTTCAGAAAGTGTCGATATTCCAATTATTCTCTACAACATTGCCGGACGCACAGGGGTCAACATTGAGCCTGAAACCGTGGCACGCTTAGCCCACGATTGCAAAAATATTGTTGCCGTCAAAGAAGCTTCTGGTTCTCTTGATCAAGCCAGCGTTACAAAATCCTTATGTCCAAAAAACTTTATTCTTCTTGCCGGTGATGATTCCTTAACGTTGCCTATTCTTGCGGTGGGCGGCACGGGAATCATCTCCGTTATAGTCAATATTGTTCCCAGAGATGTTGCTGAGCTTTGTAAGGCATTTGAAAAAGGGGAAATGAAAAAAGCACAAGACATTCATTATAAACTTCTACCGCTTATCAAGGCAATGTTCTGTGAAACAAATCCTGTCCCCGTTAAAACATCCATGGGCCTTTTAAAACGATGTGAACCCGATGTTCGCTTACCGCTATGCCCATTAGCACCAAAAAACTTTGATCGTGTAAAAAAAGCGTTGCAAGACTACGGTTTATTAAAATAGGAGAGTCTTTTCGATGATTAAACTTGCTATTACTGGTTATTGTGGACGTATGGGGCAACGCATTTATGCCTTAGCAAAGACTGACAAAAACTTTTCGGTTGTTGCGCTTTTAGATCGAGCTGATCATCCAGATATAGGAAAAGTGGTTGATGGTATTACCATTACTTCTGATTTATTGGCTATCAAAAAGGCTGACGTCCTTATTGATTTTACACTTCCCGAACCAACAGAAAAAAATATTAAAATTTGTCTTAAGAAAAAAATAAGAATGGTGATCGGGACAACCGGGCTTTCTGACGCGCAGTACCGCCAGATCAAAAAAGCATCTTCTAATCTCGCCATTGTGCAATCAACCAATATGTCTGTCGGTGTTAATGTTTTCTTTAAACTGACAAAACTTTTGGCTGAAAAAACAGGCTCAAATTATAACATTCGTATTGTCGAGGCCCATCATATTCATAAAAAAGATGCGCCCTCGGGCACGGCAAAAACACTTGCGCAGATCATTGAAACCGCTAAAAAAATAACGGTCAATGATATTCAATCCATCCGTGAAGGAGAAATCGTAGGGGACCATGATGTTATCTTTGAGAGCGATGTGGACACCCTTACGCTTCGTCATCATGCAAAAAATCGTGATATCTTTGTCGAAGGTGCACTTTTGGCAGCAAAATTTATTAACAAAAAAAAATCTGGTCTCTACAACATGCACGACGTGTTAGGCCTCAAGTAGATTGAAAGGAAACAGCTGTATGTCGCAAATTGAATTTTCAGATCGTCTAAAGAAATTACCACCGTATCTTTTTGCGGAAATTGATAAAGCCAAACGCGCGGCTCGTGCCGAAGGCCGCGATATTATTGACTTAGGCGTCGGCGATCCTGATTCAGCAACGCCTTCCTTTGTTATTGAGGCCTTAAAAAAAGCATCCGAAGACGGAAAAAACCATCACTACGCCTTTGATGCCGGCATGCCTGAATTGCGCAAAACTATTTCTGATTGGTGCCAAAAACGCTTTTCCATTTCACTCGACCCTGATCTCGAAGTTTATCCATTGATTGGTTCCAAGGAAGGCCTGACACATCTGCCACTCGGTATCATCAATCCCGGCGATAAAGTTCTTATTCCTGATCCTGCTTATCCAGCCTACCGATCATCGGTCATGTTTGCCGGCGGGGAAGCTGTTGCTCTGCCATTAATTGAAAAAAATCATTTTCTTCCGGATCTTTCTTCTCTAAAAAATGCTAAAGCCGTGTTTCTTAATTACCCAAACAACCCAACGGCCGCAATATTACCTAAAGCCTACATGAAGGATTTGATTGCCGTTGCAAAGAAAGAAAATATCATCGTTATATCAGATCTTGCCTATTCAGAAGTTTATTACGACAATGTAAAACCTTCCAGCCTTCTTGAAATCGACGGAGCCAAGGATATCGTGATTGAGTTTCATTCTTTTTCAAAAACATTTTATATGACAGGTTGGCGTATTGGTTGGGCCTGCGGCCATCCAAAACTCATTGCCGCGCTAGCCAAAGTCAAAACAAATATTGATTCAGGTATTTTTCAAGCCATTCAAGTTGCTGGCATGGAGGCTCTCAAGCACGGCGACAAGGCTGCCGAAGATATGCGCACACTTTATCAAGATCGAAGGGATACTTTTATTAAGGGCTTGCATACTATTGGATGGAATGTGCCGCTACCCAAAGCGACTTATTATCTTTGGTCTGCGATTCCAAAAAAGTTTAAGACCTCCATGGAGACCGCAAAAGCATTTTTAGATAAAGCGAACATTGTGGCAACCCCTGGAGTTGGCTTTGGAACACATGGGGAAGGTTATATTCGCATGACAATGACTGTGGAAAAGGCAAGGCTCTTGGAAGCAGTTAATCGACTCAAAAATATTCTTTAACATTTTCTCGAGGCAAATACCGATGGCTCTGATTTATCTTGGGCTAGGATCAAATATCGGCGATCGCCTAAAACATATCACAGAGGCAATCCGCCTTTTATCAAATCATATAGTTGTTGATCGTGTTTCAGCGATCATCGAAACAGATCCCATCGGAGGACCACCTCAAGAAAAATACTTAAACGCGGTCCTCAAGGCAGAGACCTCATTATCCGCGCATGAACTCCTTGAAAAAACTCAAGCCATTGAACATGTCTTGGGACGCGTACGCACCGGTATTCAAAACGCACCACGTATCATTGACATTGATATCCTTCTCTACGATCAACAACATATTAACGATCAAGATCTCACGATCCCGCATCCTCGCATGACAACACGTGCATTTGTCATGAAGCCCCTTGAAGAAATTGACCCACGCTTGGCGCATTCGCTATCTGGAGAAAGCAGATGAAAATCATTACAACCATTTCAAAGATGCAGGCATTCGCTGCCAAAGCCCGAAGGCAAGGCAAGCAGATCGGATTTGTCCCAACCATGGGCTATCTTCATCAAGGACACGCCTCACTTTTAAAAAAATGTAAAAAAGAAAATCCTATCTGCGTCTTAAGTATTTTTGTTAACCCAACTCAATTTGGGCCCAACGAAGATTACCGACGATACCCCCGTAATAAAAAACATGATGAAATGTTGGCAAAAAAAGAAAAAGTTGATATAATATTTTATCCGTCGGTAAAGGAAATGTATCCGTCGGGCTATTTGACATATGTGTCTGTTGAAAAAATAACAAATGTCCTTTGCGGACATTCACGGCCAGGCCATTTTCGAGGCGTGGTAACCATTGTTGCAAAGCTGATGAACGCCATCAGCCCTGATATTCTTTATCTGGGACAAAAAGACGCGCAACAAGTTGCTGTGATCAAACAAATGGTTTCTGATCTTCGTTGGCCAACACGCGTTAACGTTGTGCCAACGGTGCGAGAAAAAGATGGCCTCGCACTAAGTTCGCGAAATAGATATTTGTCACCCGAGGCACGACGTCAGGCCGTATCCCTTTATCAGTCTTTGTGTCTTGCGCAGAAATTGATTGCTAAGGGTGAGAGGGATTCTCGTGCAATCATTCAACAAATGACAAAAATGATTAAACAAAATTCATTATCAAAAATTGATTACATAAGCTGTGTTGATGCAAAGACGCTCTTACCAGTAAAACGTCTTAAAGGGGATATTCTCATCGCATTAGCCGTTTTTTTTGGTAAAACGCGACTCATTGATAATATTCTCATTTCAACATGAGAAAGAAAAATAAAATGCTAAGAATTGGCTTTATTGGATGCGGCGCGATTGGCTCTCGTCTAGCTAAAAGCGTTAAGCATGATTTAAAAAAACATTGCACCATTACCGGCCTTTACGATCTTGCCCCTGAAAAACCTCGCAACCTCATCAAAACACTGAACCTCAAACCAAGCCTTATAAAAAAATCCCTCAAGGAGCTTATTGCTTCTTGCGATTTTGTTGTTGAAGCCATTGCCTCAAATGAGACAACCGCTATTATTCAGAAAGTCATTCGTGCTAAAAAAGGCATCATGATCATGAGCGTTGGAAAAGTCCTCAATATCCCCCAAGCTCTTGCCTTAGCAGAAAAGAATCATACGGCTGTTCTCATCCCGTCTGGCGCGATTGGCGGTTTAGATATTATTAAATCCGTTGGCGCCAAAAACATTTCGAAGATCACGTTAACAACGAGCAAATCACCCTCAAGCCTAAGTCAATCTGACTATTTAACAAAAAAGGGGATTATCCTCAATAAAGTCAAAAAGGAAACCGTTATTTTTGACGGAA
>JBAYLJ010000068.1:0-6223 GCA_041664145.1 Candidatus Omnitrophota bacterium
AAAAGCTGCCAAAGCGATCAATGATCAGCTAAAAAAAGACGCTTAATATGGAAAAAAAGCAAAAGAAATCCAATCATCAGCAACTCAAAGGTTTTCCGATTGACCTTGAACACCTTTTAGATTACCAAACAGAATCTGTCGTGAGCCGAGAGATCGTTCGCAATCATTCTGGAACCATGACGGTCTTTGCTTTTGATAAAGATCAAGGCTTAAGCGAGCATACAGCTCCTTTTGATGCGATTGTTTACATTCTTGATGGTGAGGCAAGGATTTCCATCGCGAACAAAGCGCATACGGTCAAGAAACATCAACTGATCATTATGCCGGCAGGTAAGCCGCATAGCCTTAAAGCAGTGAAAAAGTTTAAAATGCTGCTCATTCTTATCAAAGAAAGCAGATAACAGGCTGAGGATCGTTTTTTGCCTATAAAAAAATTTTCCTAAAAGCATTTGTAAAGCCATACAGTTGTCCTATAATAAAAAATTATAGCAGTCATTTTTGAGCTTCAAAGTTTAACGAAAATTAAATCCTATTTAAAAACATTATCTTTATGAAAGGGGAGAAGTTGATGAAAAAGTTTCATGTATTATTTGTTCTTGGAATCGCTGTCTTTTTGACAGGATGCGGTGAAAAAAGTGATCAAACAGCTACGATGACGCCAAGTGAACAATTAGCTGCTGGAAAAGAAATAACCATTTCACTCAATGCACAAGCACCAACAGTCACGGAAGTGACCTCTGAAAGCCCTGTAACGACATCACAAGCTGTCTATTCCGAAGTACCAATGGAAGCCGCCATGGCCGTAGAAACTCCCACGAATCAACAAATTCAGCAAGCCTTAAAAAATGCTGGTCTTTATGAAGGTTCTATCGATGGATCTCTTGGAAAAAAATCGAAAAGCGCTATCAAAACATTTCAAGAGCAAAACGGCCTTGTTGTCGATGGTAAGGTGGGCAAGAAAACTTGGGCAAAGTTAAGCTCTTATTTAAATGTAACACCGTCAAGCACGATACCGACAGAATCGTCGAATTAATCTCGTACCAAATCTTTGTAACGGCTAAAGCTCTTTTGAGGAGAAATATTTTTCACTTCAAAAGAGCTTTACTCTTTCTAGCGCTCAATGATAAATAAAGAACGATATGATATTGCCATTATAGGCGCTGGCGCTGCCGGCTGCATGGCCGCCATCAAGGCTGCAGAGCTTAAAAAAAAGGTTCTCTTGCTTGAACGCAACAGCTTTCTTGGTAAAAAAATTCTTCTCACGGGAAATGGCCGGTGCAATCTCACTAATACCGCAGCCATTGACATTTATATAAAAAAATTTATCCGCAGCGGAAAATTCTTAAGAACCGCATTTTCAAGGCTTACCAACGAAAACCTTATCGACTTTTTTCACCGTAAAGAACTAAAATTCAAAATAGAAGATGGCGGAAAAGTTTTTCCTACGACTGATAAGGCGAGATCCATCGTATCTATTCTCGAGAAATACTTAAAAGAAAATAACATTGAGATAGCCTATAGCACTCAAATTCTTAGCGTTAAACATGAAAGTACCTATTTTCTGATCACAACGCAGGATCATGCCTATATTGAAGCAAAAAAAATAATCATGGCCACCGGTGGGTCTTCCTATCCTACAACGGGATCAGATGGAAGCGGGGTGATCCTAGCTAAAAGCTTAGGGCACGCGACTATCCCCTTTACGCCAGCACTTGTTCCTTTAACAACAGCTGAAATCTGGGTCAAAGACCTGCAAGGACTTTCTTTTCAGAGTGTCCGTGTAACGATCGATCATGAAGGAAAAAGAAACGTTTCAGATCCAGGTGACATCCTTTTTACACATTTTGGCCTTTCTGGCCCCCTTATCATCGATTTGAGTGCCAGTATCTTATGCAAACTTAAAGAAAAAGATAAGATTAAGATAACGATCGACCTCAAACCTGAAATGAGCGATCAAGAGCTTCATCAAAAATTAGCACGATCATCCATCGCTCAAGGCAGCACCCAGATCAAAAACCTTATCAATACCTTCTTGCCAAAGAGGATGACACCGATTTTTTTATCCTTGTTAAGCATTAAGCCTGAAAAGATGTTAAATCAAATAACTAAAAAAGAACGCCTTGCGATCACCGCAATGCTTAAAGCCTTTCCGCTGACAGTTATCGGCAGTCTTTCTATGGATCACGCCATGGTGACAAATGGAGGGATACCTGTTGATGAAATTGATCAAAGAACACTGGGATCAAAACTCGTCGAAGGACTTTATTTTGCGGGAGAAATGATCGATGGCCGGGGCCCAAGCGGAGGATACAATCTTCAGCAAGCATTCTCAACAGGATTCTTGGCAGGCGAATCAGCGGCCAAAGATTTAGAAAACATATAGATAAAACATGCTCAAGTCTAACAAAGAATCCGATATTCTTTATACCAAGTGGCAGGCAGAAAAACCGAAAGCAATTTTCTTGCTCGTGCATGGATTAGGGGGGCATAGCACGCGATGGGAATTTTTAGCGCAATTCTTATTAGATCACAATATCGCATCCTATGCTCTGGATCTTAAAGGTTTCGGAGAAACCAAAGGTTTAAAAGGCCACATCCGTTCTTTTAATATTTATTTAAACGATGTTTACGCACTTGCGCAAATAATTAAACAGGATCATCCTAGCGTGCCCATTTTTCTGACAGGGGAAAGTCTCGGCGGACTCATTGCTTTCTTTCTTGCCGTTAAGAAACCACAGGCCTTTACAGGGCTTATCTGCCTTTCTCCTGCCTTTAAAAGTGTTCTTAAGTTCTCGCTCTTAAGCCGAATCAAGATATGGGCATCCGCAATGATCAACCCTAAAAAACAATTTTCTATTCCCTTTAATGCGCAAATGTGTACGCGCGATAGCGATTATCAAGCAACCATAGAAAACGATCCCCTAGAGCATCGTCTTGCATCGGCAAACCTTTTGATACAAATTCAACTCGCACAAGTCATCTCAAAATATATTGCCGGCACGCTAAAAATACCAACCTTATTTCTGCTAAGCCAAAGAGACCTGCTTGTGGATGTGAAAACAAGCCAAAATGTTTTTAAGAATCTAAGAGTTGAAGATAAGACCATAATCCAGTATCCTAATATGTATCACGCGCTTTCCATTGACCTTGAAAAAGAAAAAGTCTTTAACGATATTTTAAAATGGCTTACAACGAGGCTGTCTTGATATGAAAACAAACCACTACATCTTGGCGATCGACCAGGGAACAACCGGAAGCAGGGCTGTTATTTATGACAAGTCAGGCAAGATCATGACAAGCGCCTATGAAGAATTTCCTCAATATTTTCCTTGTCCTGGCTGGGTTGAGCATAACCCCGATGAAATTTGGACAAGCGTCAATCATTCCATCCAAAAGGTACTCAAAAGGATCCCGAAAGCAAGTATTGCTGCGATCGGCATTACCAATCAAAGAGAAACAACGGTTGTCTGGGACAAAATAACTGGCAAGCCTGTTTATAATGCTATTGTATGGCAATGCCGACGGACATCTGCCCGATGTGATGCTCTCAAGAAACAAAAAGGTGCTCTTGCCTTCTTTAAGAAAAAAACAGGGCTTCCCATTGATGCGTATTTTTCCGCGACAAAGATCGAATGGATCTTAAATAATGTTAACGGTGCTTTAAAAAAGGCAAGGGAAGGAAGGCTTCTTTTTGGCACAACAGACACCTGGATCCTTTGGAAATTGACAGGCGGTGCTGTTCATGCCACAGATCATACTAATGCGTCACGCACCATGCTTTTTAATATCGATCAACTACAATGGGATGATGAGATCCTCAAGAAATTCCATATCCCAAAGAATATCTTACCACGTGTTCAACCTTCTTCAGGATTCTTCGGTGAAACCGTCAGGCACGGCCTTTTACCAGCTGGGGTTCCTGTTTCCGGTATTGCAGGTGACCAGCAAGCAGCCCTTTTTGGACAAGCGTGCTTTGAGCCTGGGACGATAAAAAACACATATGGAACAGGATGCTTTTTGCTTCTCAATACCGGTAAGCGCCGTGTATCATCGCGCCATGGACTGATCACAACGCTCGGTTGCGATAAAAAAGGAGGCCATGCTTACGTTTTAGAAGGATCAATCTTTATTGCTGGTGCTGCTATCCAATGGCTACGCGATGGGTTAAAACTTTTAGAAAATGCTTCTCAATCCGAAAATATCGCAACATCCGTCAAAGACAATGCCGGCGTCTATTTTGTGCCTGCCTTGGCAGGATTAGGCGCGCCTTATTGGGATCAGGATGCCCGCGGAAGCATCCAAGGACTCACGCGCGGCACAACAAAAGATCATCTTGTACGGGCAGCCTTAGAAGCCATGTGCTATCAGACAAAAGATGTTCTTTTGGCTATGCAAAAAGATTCTGGCCTTATGATCAAGAACCTAAAAATTGATGGCGGCGCTGTAAAAAATAATTTCTTATGCCAGTTTCAATCCGATATCTTAAGAAGCGATGTCATCCGGCCTAAAATTATTGAAACAACTTCATTAGGGGCAGCTTATCTTGCGGGGCTCGCTGTTAAGTTTTGGAATAATACCAACGAAATACAAAAATACTGGAAACAAGATAAAATTTTTCATCCCAAAATGCCAGCTTGCTTGTCTCGCACGCTTTATCAAGGCTGGCTCAAAGCTGTCAAAAGAACACTTTCTTAGAACGCTATGATCTACGACGTTATTATTATTGGTGCGGGCGTTTCCGGAACGGCGATTGCACGTGCCTTATCGTGCTACGAGCTAAAAGTTGCTGTTCTTGAAAAAGAAGAAGAACTCGCCTTTGGCGTTTCAAAATCAAATAGCGGCATTATTCATCCTGGCACTCAAAATCCTCCCAGCTCACTTAAAGGAAAACTCTGCGTTCAAGGCAATAAACTTATCCGTCAAATCGCAAAAGAACTTGGTGTTGACTTTAAAGAAGTAGGCGAGCTTATTGTTGCCTTTACCGATGAGGATCTGCCTCGTTTGGTAAAACTTGAATATGAAGGCCGAAAGCTTGGCGTCCCGGGATTAAAAATTGTTCATCGGCCGTGGCTTCGAAAACATGAACCCAATCTTTCCCACGAGGCTATCGCTGCACTTTACGCGCCAAGTGCAGGCATCATAAGCCCGTATCGTTTAGTTTATGACATGGCGGAAAATGCCTTAAAAAATGGTGTTGAAATTTACACACAAAATAAAGTCACACACATAACGCAGGCAAAAGACCCTGATAATTCTAGATCTTCTTTTTTTGAAATAACAACTTCAAGCGCTACGTTTAAAACGCGATACGTTATTAATGCCGCAGGCCTTTTTGCTGATGATGTTGCGCGCATGCTTGGCATAAATGATTTCACCATTCAACCACGCAAGGGTGAAGAATTTATCCTCGATAAGAAAAAAGAGCATCTTGCCAATCATTTACTTTTTCCCATTCCCACGAAAACATCCAAAGGTGTTTTAATTATCAAAACAGCTGACGGAAACCCTATGATCGGGCCCACAGCGCAAGAGGCCAAAGACAAAGAAGACTTTTCTACCTCTGAAGACGGACTAAAAAAGATTCTCGAAGGTGTTCAGCGCATGATCCCAAGCATTAATGAAAACGATATTATTGCCTACTTTGCAGGATTAAGGCCTGTGGCGGGTGATGATTTTATTATTCGCCACGAAGACAGCGTCCCTGGATTGATTAATGTTGCCGGGATACAGTCTCCCGGACTCACGGCAGCGCCTGCCATCGCTCTCATGGTTTGCGATATTTTAAAAACCAACGGTCTTACGTTTAAGAAAAAGCGCGTATTTCATCCGCACCGAAAGAAAACAATTCATTTATTTTCTACGCCATTTTCTAAGACAAAAGAGCTTATCAAAGAAGATCCTGCATATGGTGATATCGTCTGCCGATGCGAAATGGTTTCCGCCAAAGAGATCAATGATGCTATTACCAGAGGCGCCAAGACGCTCGATGGGATTAAATTTAGAACACGCGCTCAGGCAGGCCGTTGCCATGGCGGATTTTGCACAACACGTATCATGAAAATATTATCAGCTGCTTTAAAAAAGAAATTAACGCAGGTGTCAAAAAAAGGCCCTGGCTCTGAGATCGCATTAGGAGAAAGAACCCATGATTAGACGCGATCTTGTTATTGTTGGAGGAGGCCCTGCAGGCATGGCAGCAGCCATTTCCGCACACCGGCACGGT
>JBAYLJ010000069.1:0-6149 GCA_041664145.1 Candidatus Omnitrophota bacterium
GCACAACGATGGATCGCGGAAGAAATAATTTCTTTTGCCTTTTTATCAGCGGATTCTTTAATTTCTTCTTCGACCGCGCGTAGACGCGAGGCCTTTTCCCCTAACAATTCTTGATCAAGCCGTGACAACAAAAGGCTGCGCGCCTCTTCAACGGTCATGGATGAAATTTTTTGTAAACGCTGCTTTTCTTCTTCGACCAAAGACCCAAGCTGCTTGTGCTTCTCTTCAAGGCCGGCCTCTTCTTGATGGATCTTTACAACGCGAACTTCAACATCTTTTTCTTTCTTTTCAAGAAGGTCTAGGCGCTTTTCAACATTTTCTTCTTTTTGTAAAATACGTTTTTCCGCAACTGTAATTTCTTCTCGCCGATCCTTCGTTTCGCGCTCAAAATTCTCGCGCACCTGAATAAGCATGTCCCGGCTTTTAATTTCTGCTTCTTTAAGCTTACTATCAATTTCAATATGAGCTTTTTCCAACAACTCCTTAGATTTTAGCCTAGCCTCCTGCAAGCGCTTGTCGCTAAAAAAACGGCTTAGAACATATCCTGCTAAAACTAAAACAACGGCAAGGGCCGAAAACCCTACGTTGTGTAAAATGGATGTGGCTCCTGTCATAGAAACATCTCCCCTCTTTCATTAATGAATAATCTTAGTCTATTAAACGGGTACAAACGATTACGCTGTTAAGACGAGAGAAACCGGCATGTCATGAGCTTCGAGCTCAGGAAGTGTATCGACAAGCTGAAAATCAAACGCCAACCCAATGGTAGGCGTTGTGGAGGGCAAGAGTTTTAAGAAACGATCATAATAACCTTCACCGCGACCAAGACGATTGTTCTTTCGATCAAAAGCCACCCCCGGAACGACAACGAGATCCAGGCGGTTATTTTCTATAAGTTTCTGGCTTTCTTGTTTTGGTTGTTGAATTCCATACGGTCCTTCAGTTAATTCTTCTTCAATATTTTCGATAAGAGAAGCTATGATTTTCTTTTCAGCACGCACCGTTACAGGAACGGCAACATCTTTACCCATTTTTTTAGCTTGTTTCAGCATGTCAGCGGTTTCAACTTCGCCATTAAACGAACAATAAAGCATTACAGTCTTCGCCGATTGAAATTCCGGCGTCTTAAATAAGCGTTCTTGAATAAGCCTACTTTTCTTTCGTCGGATTTCCTCCTTTTGATTTTTGAGTAATCCTAAAAGCTTTTCACGTAAGGTCTGTTTTTGGTTAACAATCATGATCTGGTTTCTTGTGCAAAGACTCCCCGCAACGTTAAACATCTAAAAAACATTTTTTAAAAATTTACTGAGGGTCATTGTATCATTTTTTGTATTATCGCACAACCCTAAAGTTACGAACACAAACAGTTTACAAAAATTTAAGAAGACTCTTTGAGTTTCTTTAACCGCTTTTGAATTTCTTCTTCAAAGCCCTGATTCGTCGGCTCATAAAACTTGGCTTTCGATGGTAAATATTCCTGCGCAACAAAATGATTAGGATAATCGTGCGCGTATTTGTATCCTTCGCCATGTCCCAGAGCAGAGGCCTTCTTATAAGATGCATCTTTTAAATGCATAGGAACTTCTTTGAGCTTTTCTTCTTCAACTTCTTTCAATGCTTTTTCAATACCTAAATAGGAAGCATTTGATTTTGGCGCACAGGCAACATAGACAGCTGCTTGCGCCAGCGGAATACGAGCCTCAGGAAGGCCAACAAACTCAGAAATTTGTAATGCAGCGCTCGCAAGAACAAGCGCTTGAGGATCGGCATTACCAACATCTTCAGACGCACAAATACAGATCCGCCGTGCGATAAAACGAGGGTCTTCTCCGGCGTAAATCATCTTAGCCAGCCAATACAGCGTGGCATCCGCATCAGAGCCGCGCATGGATTTAATAAAAGCGGACGCCGTATCGTAATGCGCATCACCATCGCGGTCATAACAAATTTGTTTCTTCTGAATGGATTCTTGGGCAACCTCTAGCGTAAAATGAACACTGCCCTGCGGGTCTTCTTTGGTTGTCAGCACGCCAACTTCTAAAGCATTCAGCGCCCTGCGGGCATCCCCATCACACACTTTTGACAAAAAGACGAGAGCTTCTTGATCAGCTTTCACATGATATTGACCTAAACCCTTCTCTTGGTCTTTCAGGGCGCGTGTCAAAATAGCTAAAATGTCGTCTTGCGAATGGCTCTTAAGCTCAAAGACCATCGAGCGTGAAAGCAGAGGCCCGATCAAAGTAAAAAAAGGATTGAGCACGGTCGCCCCAACAAGAACAATATCCCCTTTTTCCAGATCCGGCATCAGAACATCTTGTTGAGCCTTGTTAAAACGATGGATTTCGTCGATAAAAAGAATTGTTTTTTGTCCGGACATCTTCTTGCGCTGACGGCTCGCAGACAAAACCTTACGAAGCTCTTCTACGTTTGAACAAACCGCATTAACGCTTTCAAAAAAACTTTTTGTCTTGCGGCTGATACATTCCGCCAACGTTGTTTTGCCGACGCCTGGCGGCCCATAAAAAATAAGAGAAGTAATTCTGTCGGCCTCAATGGCCCGTGTTAAAAGCTTGCCTTCTCCTAAAATATGTTTTTGTCCAACAAAATCATCGAGGGATTGCGGACGCATGCGGAAGCTTAAGGGTGCATCTTTATTTTGCGCTTGGCAAGTAAGCACAGGAACGTCAAACAGTGTTTGATCCTCTGGGGGAGAAGTGTTTTTTCGCATAGAGTTTTATCCCCGCGTGTGCCGTCAGAAATTTAGGTAACATGAACCATGTTTTTCAAGTGGGTGCCGCTCTGAAATATCCGCAGATATTTAGCAGAAGAAAGGCTCCCTTATATACTGTATTGGTTCAGTATAACTTGATTCCAACGAACACCGCAGGGAAATGTATTTCAAGCCTGGCTTAAAAAATACCGGCAACAATCATTCTGGCTGTCTGCTTCGCTAACAAAATTTGATTCGCGAAGTAAATTCAGCCATGAGATTTATGTCATCCTCCGGATGTCCATAAATCTCGGCTTCATTTAACGAACACCGCAGGGACAATTAAGAAACGCCTGATTTATCACATACAGCATAGCGATAATCATTGCGCAAAGAGGACGAAAGGAAATCTACCTCTTAACCGCTTGAAAATCATTTAAGATTTTATGACAAATGCGCTGATGAGCCTCTTCGGCTTCTTGATCAGTCAGCGTTTTTTCAGGCGATTGATAAACCAAAGAAATCGTTATCCCTCGCTGTCCTGAGGGGATCTTATCCCCTAAATATTGTTCAACAAAATCAACCTTTTGTAAAAGTGGTTCGCAAAGTTCCTTGATACAATCCTTAATGTTCTGATAGCTAATTTCTTTCTTAATAGCAAGGCTAACGTCGCGGACAACGCTCGGATAAGCGTCTAGGGGAGCATACGCGCTTGTGCTTTTTGCGTCTTGTTGGCACAAAGCATCGATCAAAACCTGCGCAAAGTAGACATCCTGATGTTTGATATCCCACTGAACTAAAATATCCTTTTGGATCTTACCTAAAAATCCAATGACCTTTCCTTCCAAAAGAAGCTGAGCACTCTCTTCTTTATCCAAAGAAGCATTATTTACCTGGCTCACAAAAACGTTCTCGCGCTTTAAGGCTTGTGTAATATTTTCAACAATGCCTTTGATGTCATAAAAATCAACCCTTCTCGCCTGTGGCGTACGCCAATCATGAGCATGCGCTCCGGTTAGGCCCAACACAAAAACATCTTTCTCGCCCGACGGTAAATAAATCTTGCCCACTTCAAAAAATCTTAAATTTTTCTGCCCGTTCTTAAAATTACGCGCGATCACATTAAGCATACTTGGCAAACAAGATGGCCGCAAAACTTCTTGATCTTCGCTAAGAAAATTTTGATTATAAACAAGCTCCGCTTGGGGCACCTTCGCTTTAACAAGGTCGGCACGGCTTAGCGTCGTATAAGAAATAATTTCACTATAGCCTTGTGCAACGAGCAGCGTAGAAAGCTTTTCTTTAAAACGGCGCTTCTGATCCGTTTCCATATTTACAGGGTTGATCGCGGCAAGGCGCGAGGGCAGCTGATCAAAACCCATGATCCGCCCAAGCTCTTCAATAACGTCTATGTCCGCTTTGATATCTGCACGGAACGAAGGCGGCACAACCTTAAGCCTGCCCTTGGCTGCCAAGACAACCTTACATTCAAGCTTTGTCAAAATATTTTTCGCTTGAGCCGCGGAAATATCTACGCCTAAAAACTGTGAAGCTTTTTGGGGATCAAGAACAATTTCGACAGCCTTTTGCTTTTTAGTTTTTCCTTTACACGCATCGCGAAAAGAAAAAAGCTCTGCACCTGCAACATCAGATAAAAGGCCAACGGCGCGCCAACATCCTTGCTCCACCATTTCCATATCAACACCACGCTCAAAACGATAAGAGGCATCACTGCGAAGGCCAAGCTTGCGTGAAGACCGCCGGATTAAAAGAGGGTCGAAATAGGCACTTTCGAGTAAAACATTCTTGGTCTTTTCTGTGACTTCAGTTTCTTTGCCCCCCATGATCCCCGCTATCGCAACTGCTTTTCGAGCGTCCGCAATCACGAGGATCGACGGATCCAGGGCGTATTCAACATCATTGATTGCAAGAATTTTTTCCCCCACCTTTGCCCGTCGGACAATGATCTTTCCGCCGGAAAGCTTATCGTAGTCAAAGGCATGCATAGGCTGGCCGCATTCCATCAAACAAAAATTAGTAATATCTACAACATTATTAACACTGCGAATGCCTAACGATGAAAGATTATCTTTTATCTCTTGCGGGGATCTTGCAATCTTAACATTTTTTAAGACAACACCGATATAACGTGCGCAATCACTACTATTTTCGATCACAATATCAGAGGCAAATTTAGGAAGTTTAAATTTTTTAATAAATGGTTTTTTTAACGGCTTATTAAGGATGGCTGAAAGTTCGCGCCCAATGCCAAGCAGGCTTAAACAGTCAGGACGATTGGGAGTAATTTCAAATTCAAAAACAGTATCCGTGCCAATCGTTTCTTCTTTCTCAACTTCTAAACCTGATAAGGTTAGCCGATGGGAAAGCTCTTTGGCAGAAATCCCGAAATGAATATATTTCTTTAACCAATTTAAACTTATTTTCATATCAAGGGACACACAATAACAAAACGTTAGTAACCTTAACCTATCTACACACATGACCTGATAAAAACAGACCAACCAAAACCTGCGGGCTCAAACAACGTAAGAGTATAAGAAAATAATTCAGCAAAATGCCATCGCCAAAGGGTATGGTGTATGGGCTCTAAAAAATATTTCTTTACAATGTTGAAGGCGGTAAAGTAATCTCTCCAGTCCCCGGGCCAGGACCTCCGCCGCTAAAAGCCCGCCAATTTTGAATAGTCACCCACATATTGCCTCCGGTCCATCCGGGACATTTCACGGGGTCGTTATAACATGGCGAACACATCCTTAAAGACACATCTGTGCTTCCTAGCGGCGTAGAATACGCAAGGGATCCGACCTGAGCGTCGCCACATGTCGTACTGCTATTAGGCACAAGCTGCACATTCTGATACGCCTTGATCGTGCCTCCAAAAGCAGCAGCATCATTAACAAGCATTGTTCCGTAAAGCTTGATCGTGGCATTGGAAGCCAGGCTTCCACTGCTTCCCACTGTTAGCAGAGGTGTTATTCTTGTAGCAATCTCGCTAGTGCTCGCTCGCACATCCAGCTTTGCTCTTGGAATTGCCTGCCCTATTCCCACCGCATTCTTAAAATAATTTGCTCCAGCATTTGCTTCATAAATACCATAGGCGTCATCTGCCGCATCAATATAAATGCCTCCCTTTGTGGCTGGAGAAGCAACTTTTCCTGCAGCTCCCTGAAAAGCCATAATGGCATACGCTGAAGATCCGTTCGTTTGCTGTTCAAAAATAGACGCATAATTGCCTTTGCTCTGAACATGTAAAGGGGCAAAGGGAGTAGCTGTTCCAATGCCAACAACGTCACTAATGGTGGCTGGATAAAGCATGCCGTTTACGCTATCGCGCGTCCATTCACCGCCACCTTGGCTATAAACTTTCCCTGTTACCCAAAGATCGTTTGTAATTGCCACGCTAGGGTTTGAGCCTGGC
>JBAYLJ010000070.1:0-6141 GCA_041664145.1 Candidatus Omnitrophota bacterium
CGCCGGTCGATAGCAAGCTTTGTTATGAGCCCATGGGTGTTGTGGGTGCCATTGCCGCATGGAATTATCCTTTGATATTTTTTGGCTGGAAGGTTGCTCCGGCTTTGATGGCAGGAAATAGCATTGTTTATAAGCCCTCAAGCGTGGCAAGCCTTTCTGTGATTCGCCTTTTTGAAATTATCGAAGGGATTTTGCCAGAAGGCGTTTTAAATCTTGTCACCGGAGGCCGCGAAGCAGGTGAGGCATTGGCGCGATCTGTTGATGTCGACATGGTGAGTTTTACCGGCGGGACAGCAACAGGCCAAGAGATCATGAAGATGGCCTCTGCCAATACAAAAAAACTTTGTTTAGAGCTTGGTGGAAAATCACCCAATATTGTTTTTGCGGATTGCGATATCGATGCCGCTGTCGGTGGCGCAATGTCAGCTATTTTTATGAATCAAGGACAAATGTGCGTGGCTGGTTCACGTTTACTTTTGGAAGATAAAATTTATGATGAGTTTATCGCAAAGCTATCCAAAGAGGCTCAGCGTCTTAAAATCGGTAACGCCATTGATTACACAACCGAATTTGGACCATTGGTTAGCCGAGAACATCGTGATAGTGTTTTGAAATTTATTGAGCAAGGAAAGAAAGAAGGCGCAAGGCTTGTTTGCGGAGGCAAAATCGGCGACGTAGCCGATTTTGAAAAAGGTGCATTTTTAGAACCGACCATTTTTGCTGATGTTAAGAATTCTATGGCCATTGCCCAGGAAGAGATATTTGGGCCAGTCTTGTGCGTGATTAAGTTTTCCAGTGCTGAGGAAGCTGTAAGAATTGCTAATGATTCCAAATATGGTTTGGCAGCCATGGTTTGGAGCAAGAATTTGAAAAAGGCTGAAAGTGTCGCGCAATCGCTTCGCTGCGGCACGGTTTGGATCAATACCTACGGCGGATTTTATAATGAAGCGCCATTTGGCGGCTATAAGCAAAGCGGTGTGGGGAGGGAATTGGGCGTCGAAGGTCTTCTTGATTGCATGCAAGTCAAGCATATTTGTCGCGATACAACACCAGGCGGCCGCTCTTTATCGTCGAGCTGGTTTTGACTACATGATTTACGAACAGGAATTATTTTTTTGATGACAAACGTTATTAAATTTTTTAAAAAAGTTTTTAAAATATAAGGAGGCATGAGTGAAAGTTTTATTTTTAACTCCGCCGATCGCTGGCTGGGTCACACACGGGTTACATAAAGCACCTAATCAATATTACGCGCAGTTAGCGGCGTATATTCGTATGAAAGGCGTGGCCGATGTCATTGTTCTCGACGCAAAGGCACTTGACCTTACTTATGATCAGATGATCGAAAGAGTTAAGGAGATAGCGCCCGATGTGGTTGTCATGGGCGACATGTTGCACTCTACAGGTGGTTTAGCGATCGTTTGGCATTTTAACGAGAGCGCGCGCCTTATCAAAGAAGTTTTACCAAAGACTAAGACGGTCTGTGGTGGACTTTGGTATTCGGCTTATTATCAGGAAGAAATGAAACGAAGCTCTCAAATTGACTTTATTTTAAGCGGAGAAAGTGAACTCACGCTTGAGGAACTTTTGAATAACTTAAAAAGTAAAACAAAAGAGTTTAAAGATATCGCAGGCCTTGTTTCTCGCGCTGACAATGGAACAATTTACGCCGGGCCGCATCGAAGTCTTATCCTTGATCTTAATGTCTTGCCGATGCCAGCATACGATCTTTTTCCGATGGATAAATATGTCGGACATACGTACTGGAAGCCATTTTGTGAATTGATGACTTCCCGTGGTTGTCCGGGTGGATGTAATTTTTGTTATGAGTGGAGTATGTATGATCCGCGCTTTAGCAAAAAAGATTTTGTTTCGTGGCGAGGATTTTCAGCACAAAGGATCTGCAACGAGTTTGACCTTTTAGAAAAAACTTACGGCGTCAAGGTCGTGGTTATTCAAGATGATGCCTTTAATGTAAGCCGAGAAAAAGTTAAGGAGTTTTGTGAAGAGAAAATAAAACGCGGCAATCAGATCAAATGGATCTGCTTAGGGAGGGCCGACGATTGGGCCAATCAAATGGATCTCGTGCCTTTGATGGCAAGGGCTGGATTTTTTATGGGACTTGTCGGCATTGAGGTTTCCTCTGATGAAGAACTAAAGAAATTGGGTAAGGGTGTGACTTTAGAGCAAATCAAGCGAACAGTTGATACTTTTCGCGCTAACAATATTGCAACCGTTGGTACCGTATTGATCGGGCTTGAAGATGATGATGAGGCTGCTATTAAAAAACGTTTGCAGGTGGCTGAAGAAATTGATCCTGATATTTTAGCCTTGGATTACGTGATCCCCGTTCCAGGATCTCAGCCATGGGATAAGGCGCTTGCCCATGGTTGGTTTGACCCGCAAAAAATTAATCTTAAAGATTGGGATTTTCATCAACCCGTGATCCCAACTAAGCATCTTTCTGTCGAGGAGGTTGGGCGTCTTGGTAGTTGGTGTATGCGGGAATTTTATTCTAAGCCAGAGCGCATTCATCGGATCATGGATAGTGATTATGATATGCTGGCCAAGTTATGCGTCAAAGATTTTATGAGCAATATCGCAAAATTTGAACAACGTTCATCAGCTTAAGTGATAAGAATCTCAGAGAAAGATTTATTTTAACCATTTGAAGAGGAGGGCGTATGTCAGGGTTTATTTTTGTCTTATTTTTCATAGGGATCATCTTTTTTATAGCGGCGAGCAATTGGCGTGAAAACAGGCGTGGTTCAAAGATCATTGATATTGATCCGGACTTGGCAGTATTTTTACGCAAAAGCCGTAATGTCGTGATCGTGGTTGTCTTTGCCGTTATTGGCTTGGTTGTCTTGGCGCGCTCGATTCGTATCGTGCCGGCGGGCACGGTTGGCGTTTATGATATCTTTGGAAAAGTTTCACCAGAAGAGCGGCAACCTGGGCTTAATTTTATTAATCCCTTGGCAAATTTGGTCATTATGAATGTCAAAACTGAAGAGGTAACGGAGAATATGCCGGTACCGTCCCAAGAAGGGCTTTCAATTCATTTAGATGTCTCGGTTTTATATCGATTAGATCCTTCAAAGGCAAGTGATATCTACAAGACCGTTGGTATGAATTATCGTCAGGTAGTTATTTTACCTCAATTTCGTTCCGCCTGCCGTGACGCCACCGTCGGTTATGAAGCCAAAGCGCTTTATACGTTAAGTCGTGAAGCGATCTCTGGAAAGATTTATGGTGAGTTACAAAAGATGCTCTCTGAGCGCGGGATTATCTTGGAAAAAGTTTTATTGCGCGCAATCCAGCTGCCTCAGACTGTTTCAACCGCTATTGAGTTGAAATTAAAATTTGAACAAGAATCCGAGCAGATGAAGTTTATTCTTCAAAAAGAACGACAGGAAGCTGAGCGACGTGTGATCGAGGCTGAAGGTATCGCCAAGGCGCAAGAAATTATTAACAAGACGCTGACCACAGCTTATTTGCAGCTGGAAGCGATCCAAGCTCAGAAGAAAATGGCGGAGAGCCCTAATCACACAACCGTCTATATTCCATCGGGTGATAACGGCATTCCGCTTATTCGTAACATTGATAAATAAGAAATAGGAATAAAATTATGCAGTGGGAAAAAATGACACAACAAAAATATGATCTTATGATCTCCAAGATCCCTTTGTTTCATCGAGAGATCACAAAGCAAGTTGTTCCGCTTAAGGCAGAAGAAAATGCAAAGACGCGTGGAGCATCCGCGATTGGAGAAGGCGATGTGATCCAGGCTTTTTTAACAGAAGTTCCTAAGGCGTTTTATAGCATGATGATCCGCCTGATGGATGATGTGGGGTTTGATTATAAAAAGAAATGAAGATAGAGGATTGAAGATAGAAGATAGAAGATAGAAGGATGGCGAGTAACGGCAATAAAAGTCTAAATGGTGAACACGTCATGCTAAGGGCAAATGAAAGATTTTTCATTTCCTCAGACAATCTATCATCCATTTTCCATCCTCCATCTTCGTTAACGAAGGAACAACCATGAAAATCGCTGTGATCGGCGCTGGCGCGATCGGTTCTGTGGCCGCAGCCTATTTGGCTAAGGCCGGAGAAGATATTGTTTTGATCAGTAAACAAGCCCAGGCTGATGCGATCAATCAAAATGGTTTAATGATCCGCGGCGTTCGAGGCCAAGAGACGTTTCGTTTAAAAGCTTTGACGCGCCTGGACAAGCATTATGATCTAATTATTTTTACCGTTAAAACCCAGGACTTGGAAGATGCGTATCAAGCAAACCACGAGTTTTTAGATAAGGGGATCATTTTAACAAGTCAAAATGGTGTTCAGGCGGACAACATCTTAAGTGCACATTTTGACCGTGAAAAAATGTTTTCAAGTATCGTCATGTTTGGCGCTACTTATACAACGCTCGGGGATGTGATGTTTAATTTTGAAGGAGACTGGGTCATTGGCAAACCATTTACGAGTATTGATCCCCAAACGCATACAATAGCAAAAACCTTGAGCAAGGCATTTAAAACAACTGTTTCAAATAATATTATGGGGATGAAATGGCTTAAGCTCTTTGTGAATTTTAACAATTGTCTTTGTGCGGTCTTAGGGAAGTCAATGCAGGAAACATTTGAGGATATGGATCTTTGTAAGGCGAGTGTCATGCTTTTAAAAGAAGGTGTGAGCACTGTTCAGCGAGCGCATATTGAGCTTGTTTCGTTGCCCGATTTTCCCGTCGATAGAATTTATGGGCTTGCCTCCATGCCCTTAGATCAAGCTGCAGCGATCACGAACAAGGCGTTAACGCATTTGAGCAAAGAACCTGTGTATGGATCTATTTTGCAAAGTCTTATGCGTAAGCGCGTGAGTGAAATTGATTTTATCAACGGTGAGATCGTTCGCCTGGCTCGACAAATGCGTCAAGCTGTGCCTTTAAATGAAAGAATTGTTGATCTGGTGCATGAAGTTGAGAGAACGGGAAAGTTCTTAAGTTCTGAAGATCTTAAAAAAGCGTTAAATGTTATCAAATGATCATCATGTTAAGAAGGGATATCTAAAAATGAAAAGACGAGTTGTGGTTACAGGAGTTGGGGTCATTTCACCCAATGGGATCGGGAACGAAGCCTGCTGGAAGGGCATGATCAATGGTGTTTCTGGGGTCAAGCGTGTCACGGAATTTGATGTATCGATGTTTATGACACAAGTGGCGGCTCAGGTCAGAGATTTTGATCCAGCCAAGCTTGGACTGACGCATGATGAAGCTGTCCGCATGGATCGATATGTTCAATTCGCCATGGTCGGCGCGCGTATGGCGATGGAAGATTCAAGAATGGATTTAAATAAAGTGAACAAAGAACGCGTGGGCGTTTCCTTGGCTAATGCGATTTGCGGCACTAAATATATGGAAGAGGAGTTTGCCCTTGTGACCGATAGCGGCAAGGAAGCCATTGACCCGGCAAAAGTGCGTCCGGATCTTTATGATGCCGCGATGTTTAATACTCCGTCGAGCGAGATCTCTGCCAAGTATGGACTTAAGGGGATCTGTAACACGATCTCAACCGGGTGTACCGCCGGGACAGATTCTGTCGGGTTTTCGTTTGAAACGATCCGTGACGGTGATGCCGATGTGATGGTGACGGGTGCTTCAGAAGCTCCCATTACGCCGATCACCTTTGGGGCCTTTGACGTTGTGAATGTTTTAGCGGTGCGAAACGATGAACCTGAAAAAGCTTCAAGGCCTTTTGATAATGAGCGTAACGGTTTTGTGATATCGGAGGGATGCGGCATTTTGATCTTGGAAGAGCTCGAGCACGCGAAAGCGCGCGGCGCAAGGATTTATTGTGAGATTATCGGCTTTGGCACAACCTGTAATGCTTATCACATGACCGATCTTCCTTCTGACGGTGAACCGATGAAGGATTGTATTGTGCTGGCCATGGAAGATGCCGGGATCAGCCCAAAGGATATTGATTATATTAATGCGCATGGATCGTCCACGAGGCAAAATGATGTGTTCGAAACCAATGCCTACAAAATGGCATTAGGGGAATGGGCGTATAAGATCCCAATTAGTTCTTTAAAGTCCATGATCGGACACCCGCTTGCAGGCGCTAATGGTGTTGAGTTA
>JBAYLJ010000071.1:0-6135 GCA_041664145.1 Candidatus Omnitrophota bacterium
AAGGTTTTGCGTCCACAAGGTTATAATATCGGAATGAATATGGGCCGCGTTGCTGGCGCGGGGTTCCCGGGACATTTTCATATTCATATCGTGCCTCGCTGGAAAGGCGATGTTAATTTTATGCCTGTGATCGCGGGGACAAAAGTCATTTCCCAATCGATGGATGTTTTGTTTGAAAGGTTGTGTCATGCGGACAAGAGAAGAGTTTGAACAGCTTGAAGATGTTGTTTTAGCTCCGTATGCGATGCATAGCAAGGATTCAGCGGGCCGTTTTTACGCTGAGCCTTCGCATCCAACGCGCACGTGTTATCAGCGCGATCGTGACCGCATCGTTCACTTAAAGGCTTTCCGCAATCTTGAGTATAAAACACAAGTTTTTCCTATCTTTGAAGGCGATTATTATCGTACACGCTTAACGCACACCATTGAAGTCGCTCAGATCGCAAGAACCATTGGGCGCAATTTGATGCTCAATGAAGATTTGATCGAGGCTATTGCCTTGGCGCATGATTTAGGGCATCCTCCGTTTGGCCACGCCGGGGAGAAGGCCTTAGATGACATTATGGGCGGGAGCAAGGTCCAAGAATTGTGGCGTTTTGTAACACATGCAAAAGTGATCAGAAGTTTTAATCATAATAAGCGAAGCTTTGAGATCGTTACGCGTGAAAAGCGATATCCAGAATTTGCAGGGCTTAACCTTACCAAAGAAGTTCTCGTTGGAATTTTAAAACATAAAACAATTTATGATGACCCCTCTTGTCATGGGGCTCTGCTTACCGATGCACCGACCTTGGAAGCACAGATCGTTAATGTGGCCGATGAGCTTGCCTATCTTAATCATGACATTGATGACGGGCTTGCATCTAAATATATTTGCAAAGAGGATTTAAAAGACAGCCTCCTTTGGGCAAGAACACTTGAAGATATTCAGCGTAAGACAAAACCTGTCAGTGAAGACCTTGAGCGTAATCTTATTGTCAAGACGCTTATTGATGTTCAAGTCAAAGATCTTTTGGAGAATTCTGATAAGGAAATTGCTAAGTGTCATTTTTCTTCCTCTCAGGATGTCAAGAAGTTCCAAGAAGTTGTTATCAAATTTAGTGACCGCATGACCAAAGAAAGAGATGAGCTGCAAAACTTGATGAACAAAAAGCTTTATCATCATTATTTGGTCGAGCGCATGACGATGAAGGCCAAAAGGGTTGTCCAGAAGCTCTATGATATTTATAGCAGTAATCCGCGCCAACTTCCGTATGAAATTTATGATCCCAACGGCAAGTATACACAAGAGCAAGAAAAAGAAATGATCTGCAATTTTATTGCGGATATGACGGACAGGTCGGCATTGGAAGAATACCGTAAACTTTTATAACCATGACAAAGACTTTGACGATCAAATATAATTTATCTTCGAAAGAAAAATATAAGCGCGTTATTGCGGCGGTTCACATGGTTTATCGCTTGGTCAATTCGACGTATAGCACCAAAGAGCTTTTGATCCGCTTGACACGCATTATTTGTCAGCTCGTTGGGGCAAGTTCTTCCTGTGTCCACGTTCTAGACAATCATGGTAAAAAGCTTAAGCTGATCGCTGTTTTTAATGGAAAGATCAATATTCTTTATGAAAAGAAAATAGATCTAGATAGAAAGGCGTCGCGGGATGAGCGGCGTGTGGTCAAAGGGGATACCATTATTCGTGATCGTTTTATTGGATTGCCTTTGGTGAGCGACGAGAATATCGGGGCTATCTTTATGAGACGAAGGCCCCATGACCGTTCTTTTGGGGATTTTGACCGTGAGGTCCTTGCGGTTTTGTCAGAGCAAGTTGTCACTGCGGTCAAGAATTTGCAGCTGCATGAGCTTCAGCAAAAAGTTATTCTGGACAGTATCAAGTCGATGGGGAAATTCTTTGAAAAGCAGGGGCCGTTAGAATTTTATCAACATGCGCCTGTTTATTATAAGATCATTAGGCGTTTGGCCGAGCAGTTAGGGATGAAGGAAAAGGAAGTTGAAGCTCTTGAATATGCAAGTATTTTGCATGATGCAGGGTCTGTGGATGTGCCCTATGATATCTTGGTCAAGCGAGGGCGATTGACGCCAAAGGAATTCAGGATCCTTCAAGAGCATCCTAAAAGAAGTGTTGAGCTCATCAAGCCCGTTTCTTTTTTGAAACCCGTTTTACCCATCGTTCTTTATCATCATGAACGTTACGATGGCAAAGGTTATCCGTGCGGACTCAAAGGGGAAGAGATCCCTCTTGGGGCGCGGGTGATGGCTGTCGTTGATGCATTTGAGGCGATGGTGGAGGGACGCCCTTATCGAAAGGGGTTGAATCTTCATGAAACCGTTGAGAGGATCAAGAAGAAAAAAGGAACTCAGTTTGATCCCCTCGTCGTTGATACGTTTTGTAAATTATGTAAAGAAACAAAGTTTAGAAACTACTTGAGCACGATGGGGACCTAACCCTATAATACGTTTATGGATATTAATTATAAGCAAGATCAATTTGAATTGTTTCCTTCAGGTGCAGAGGGGTCTTCCGGCTCTCGCCTCACGTCTCGTTTTCTTTTTTCAAGCATGACCTTGAGCGCGGAAAATATTATTGTCTTGACTGTTTTTATTTTTCTCGGTATTATCGTGTCTTTCTCTTTGGGCGTTGAGAAGGGAAAGCGTCTTGCTCTTGTTAGAAGTTCGGTGGTAGAGCCCGTAGCCGTTCAGCAGCCTAAAGCAGCCGCTCCTTTGATACAGCGGGAATCTGTTAAAAAAATAGGCGAGGGTGTTGTTGTTAAAAAAGAAGTCTCCGTCCCTGCGCCTAAGCTACAGGCCGTTCCGCAAGCGAATACGGAAAATTTTTATACAATTCAAGTCGCTTCTTTTAAATTACGTAAGTTCGCCGAGGACGAGGCGCGCGGGCTTAAGGGTAAGGGATATGAAACTTTTATTGTCCCTAAGGGTAAACACTTGGTTGTTTGCGCTGGACGTTTTCTTGATCAAAGCGCTGCCAAGATTTTCTTAAATAAGTTTAAAGGCAAATACAAAGATTGTTTAGTAAGGAGATTATAATATGTCACTTCATCCATCATTAAAAGTTGACCTTGCTGGGGCTCAGCACAAAACAGTGTATTCACGCATTCAGCGCGTAAAGAATTTAATGAAAAAAGGAGCATGGCTAGAAGGTCAAGCCGTCACAGGTCTGCCAAAGACCAAGATCCTTAAAATAAAGACAAAGAAAACAAAGGCTGCTAAAGAAGAAACTCCAGGGGCTGCTTCTGAGGGTGCGGCCGCCACAGATAAAGCCAAGAAGGCTTAAGGCCTTACGGCTTTTTGTTTTGCTCGTAAAAGAAGTCAGACCATCTCTTGTTCACATTCATGAGCCTTTACTCAATTCTAGCGATCGCTGGCATTTTCTTTTTTTCTGTTATTCTCCATGAAATTGCCCATGGCTGGGTTGCCTATCGCTTAGGTGACCCCACAGCGAAAAACGCAGGCCGCCTGACCCTCAATCCTTTTCCACACATTGATTTGCTTGGAACAGTTTTATTGCCCGGGATTCTTCTTTTGACGCATTCGCCCATTGTTTTTGGCTGGGCAAAGCCTGTCCCTGTTAATTTTGCTTTGTTGCGTCATCCTAAGCGCGATATGATCTGGGTGGGGCTTGCGGGGCCATTTGTGAATATTTTTCTTGCCTCGGCCTTGGCGATCGTTATGCAGATCAATATTCTTCCCGCGGCGCAACCTTTTCTTAAGATGGGTATTTTGGTTAATCTTGTCTTGGCCGTCTTCAATCTTATCCCGATTCCGCCTTTGGACGGATCAAGGTTCGTGTTAGGCATTCTTCCCTACAAGATCGCGCGTTCTTACGCTCAACTAGAGCGCTATGGCGTAGTCATTGTTTTTTTGTTATTATATTTTGGAGTTTTAGATCATGTGATCTGGCCGGTAGTGGATCTTCTGTCGCATTATCTTGGTATAAAATAAAGGGAAGAGGATGAAAAAGATTATCGTAAAAATGAAAGAGCGAAGTTATCCGATCATGATCGGGCAGCATATTTTGCCTCAGCTCGGAGAGAAGGCTGCTTCGTTAAATATCGGTACGGATGCCGTTGTGATCACAAATAGGCTTGTGAGAAAGCTCTATGGCCCTTACGTTTCAAAGGCTTTTTCGAAAAGAAATATTTCGGTAAAGTTCTTGGAAGTTCCTGATGGCGAGAAGAGTAAATCTGAAAAGGTCGCCTTTGATCTGATCAAGAAAATCGCTTGTTATGATATTCACAAGAAAATTTTTATTGTTGCCTTAGGTGGTGGCGTTATCGGAGATCTGGCTGGTTTTGTTGCCTCCATTTATAAGCGAGGCATTCCGCTTATCCATGTTCCTACAACTTTTCTTGCGCAAATTGATTCTGCGATCGGGGGAAAGACCGCCATTGACCTGCCTATGGCAAAAAATTTAGTCGGTGCTTTTTATCAGCCGAGACTTGTTTTAAGCGATGTGGCAACGCTTAAGACGTTGAGCCTTCGACAAATGCGAAACGGCTTGGCGGAGGCGATCAAATACGGGATGATCAAAGATAGGTCTCTTTTTCTTTACATTGAAAAGCACTGCCAGGATCTTTTGTCGCACAACTTACAACGTTTGACGTATGTCGTTCAATCCTGCAGCGCGATCAAGGCTCGCATCGTTGAGAAGGATGAGAGAGAGCTGCTAGGCTTAAGAACTATCCTTAACTTTGGACACACGATCGGCCATGGGATAGAGGCTGCAAGCGTTTATGGCTCTTATCAGCATGGCGAGGCTGTGGCCCTGGGGATGAGGGTTGCTGCTGCGATCTCTTTTCAAAAGGGACTTCTGTCGGCAAAGGATCAACAGAGGCTTGAGGCGCTTTTAACAAAAGCAGGATTGCCTCAAAGGATAAGAAAGGTCAAGCTCTCTGCCATCGTTGCTACGATCGCTCATGATAAAAAGAATATTTCTAAGAAAAATCGTTTTGTGCTTGTTAGGGCTATCAGCTCTGTCAAGGTTGTGGAGGGAATTTCGCTAAATTTAATAAGAAAAACTCTTCAGCAGTATAGCTGTTAAAACTCGCCAAGTTTCAAGATCATTGTTTCGCCTTTGTAAAAGACTTTGACTTGGTCTTTTTCTATCCGCAAGATCTTTCGTTCCCCTAAAACATCGCCTTCCTTAACGATCTTATTGTTGATCAAGGCAACATATTCTTGATCCATTTTAACAATACCGGTTAAGGTTAAGCCAAAGACGCGATTTTTTGATTCGCTTGTCTTTTTCTGGACAGGGGCTTGAGGTTGAGGCGGGAGCGGAGAAGGAGGGGCTTCTTTAGCAGGATCCAAGGGCTTCTTTTCTTCTGTTACAGCAGGAGCCTTGTTCTTTTTTTGCTTCGGAGAAAAAAGGAAAAATGTCGTAAAAATCAAAATGGATCCTAAAAAGCTTGCAATGATGATCGCTTCAAAGACATCAGAGAATTTTTCTTTTTGATCAGATTTTGGCGCTGAGGGGCTTGCGCTAGGAATTTTTCTTTGTCGATCGATACTTTGTTGGACCTTTTTCAGCGCGTCGTTAATAATACTCATGGTTAGCTAATTTCCTCAATGCATTTTTTGATAATGCCGTAATCGATGGTGAATGTTTCTGAAACAAATCCCGCCAAAAGCGAGCGATCGCAAATAATATTAATAAGGCGAGGCGTTCCAGATGAATAAAGATAAATTTCTTCAATGGCTTCATTTGTAAAAAGGATCTGCTTTTCAGCCCCTGCTACGGCAAGCCTGTGGTCGATATAATTCTTGATCTCTTTCTTTTCAAGCGGCTTGATATGATTTCGAATGGTAATGCGTTGATTGAGCTGGCGCAGCGTTGGAAGCTTGAGCTTTTCGCATAATTCAGGCTGTCCGACGAGAATGATCTGGAGGAGCTTTTCCTTTTCTGTCTCAAGATTGGACAACAGGCGGATCTGTTCAAGCTGGCTGGCCTTAAGATTTTGTGCTTCGTCGATAATAAGAACGACATTATGCCCTTGGGCTGTCTCACGCAAAAGAAAATCATTCAGGGCATTAATAATGACCGATTTATTGCTTGATTTTATTTCAATGCCGAAATCTTTTATAACCATTTGCAAGAGT
>JBAYLJ010000072.1:0-6124 GCA_041664145.1 Candidatus Omnitrophota bacterium
ATTTTAACCAAAATATCAGCCTTGACCCCAGAAATAATATCTTTTAAAAAAATAACATCAGGACCATAATTAGCCCCCTCGTCAATACACCTGGCAGCCGTGGCTGTTGTATGGACCAAATAGCCATTCTTAAAAAGAACTTTTTCTATTTTACTTGTGACCTTGACATCATCTTCCACGAGCAAGGCCTTCTTTGTTTTGACAGGTTTTTTAAAATCATTAGCCGTTGCATCCAAGCCACGAACAAGATCAGTATCGACAAAATCCTCAGCCGCTGAAGCAATAATTTCATCAGCCTTAATAGGCTGCCTCGACCGGCTTGGATCACTCTTTAAATCCTCTGTCTGCCCCTGCAATGCTTTAGTCTTTTGGACAGTTGCCCAGGCATCCTCAACCGCCTTAACTAAAACGGCTATCTTAAATGGTTTCTCAATAAAAGCCGTCACCTTCATATCCTCAAAATAATCTTTCATTCTAACGCGCGCAGTTAAAACAATAAAAGGAATGTCCTTTCCAAAGGTGGTTTTTCGTAATTCCTTAAGAAGGTCATTGCCGCTTTTCTTGGGCATAACAACATCCGACAACACAATATCCGGGCGGACCTTTTCTGCCATCGCCAAGCCTTCAACACCATCCTGAGCCTCATGAACCTCATAGCCAAACTCCATCAGCTCAGAGGCGATAAGTTTGCGCAAATTATCTTCATCTTCCACTAGCAGAATCTTTATTCCGTTCTTCGCCATACATTCTCCTTGTCAATTAAAAAACTTTTCCTAATGTTTTTTCTATGGCCTGAAAAAGCTTTTCTCTAGAAAAAGGCTTTTCTAAAAAGACATCCACCCTCAACTCCTGATTAAGCTTAAAAGTTTCATCCTTAGTCAGATCTCGAGGAAGAGGTAACCGTCCCATCGTAGCCTCATCAAAATGCTCACCCCTGTCCTTTTGAATCATCTTTGCAACATACGCCGCCTCTCCAAGCCCGCTGGTCATAATAATAGGAATGTGTTTCGTTCGTTCATCTTTCTTAAAAATATCAAGGACCTCATCCCCTCTCATTCTTGGCATAACATAATCCAAGAAAATAAGGTCCGGCTTTTGCTCAAAAACAAGATTCTTTCCACGCTCTCCGTCGTAAGCTAAAAAAACTTCAAAACGTCCACTTGCCTCCAAAAGCTTTGAAAGCAAAAAACAAAAATCTTCTTCATCATCAATAACAACAACCTTCTTTTTTGCCATACCTTCTCCAAAAAATCAGATTATCTTTATTTCGCAAGGAAAAGTAATCAGAAACTTCGTTCCCTTGTCCAGCTCGCTTGTCACCTGCACTTGAGCGCCATGGCGTTCAAGAATAATATACGCATTGCTCAACCCTAATCCTGTGCCAAAGCCTAATTCTTTCGTCGTAAAAAACGGGTCAAAAATCTTTTTTTTAATTTCTGGCGTCATACCTCGCCCGGTATCAGCAATCTCAATATCGACAAAATCTTTCTTTTTTTCTTTCTTTTCTTTAAAAAAAGTATTGATCGTGATCATTCCCCTGTGTTCAATAGCATCAACCGCATTAAAAATAAAATTGATCAAAGCTTGCTCAACCAAAAGACGATCAATGTTAATCATAATTTCTTTATCGTTCCAAAAATTCTTTTCAATAAAAATATTCTTTGATTTAATATAACTTTCCGCTAGGCTTAAGGTCTCCAGGAGCATCGTATTTAAAGAAACCTTTTCAAGTTTTATTGTTTTTTCTTTCGCAAAACTTAAAAGCTCCATAACAATTTTATTGGCTCGCGCAGCTGATTTCTGGATAATATCCATCTGTCGGCTTACAGATTCGTTAAGCGTGGGAAGCTCCTGCCTAAGACAATCTACGGCAAGGACAATATTGCCCAAAGGATTTCGAATTTCATGCGCGATCCCGGATGACAACTGTCCCACGGCTACCATTTTTTCACTTTGCAAAAGCTGCGCCTGAGCATCTTTGAGCCTTCGCTGAGTTCTGCGCCTTTCAAGAATTTCCTTTAACAACTTTTCTTTTTGCTTAAAAAAACGAATGATCAGCTCTGAAATACGTCCAAATTCTGAATGACTCTTCGAAAGCCCTTTTAAAGCAAATTGGTCCTCGCTGTACAAGGCCTGTGAAATTTTTGAAAGCGGCATAGAGATCCAAAAAAGACCAAACAAAAAGAAAATAATCACAAAAACAATGGAAGCCCCCGCATAAAAACGACGATACCCCTGAGAAAATGCTTGAAGATAGCTAGCGAGAACGAACGGTCGTTCGATGATCAAAACAGCTATGGGTTTGTCATGAAAGCTGTTCAATTCTCTTTTAAAATACATCTTGTCAAAAACTTTTTTCTCTGTAAAATCCGCTGCATCCTTTGCTAATGAATTGAAAAAAGGCATCACAAGGGTTACCTTCCCATCAAGTAGCTCAGATAATTCCTCTAAGAATCTTTTGTCCCATCGACGAGCAACAAAAAAATACCCCTGAGGCGAAGTCCTGCGGGCAATATCTGACCCCGGGTGGATCGTTGCTCCCCTCACTTCTAAAAGACCTTCTTTATCCCAATAATAAAAATGTCCAAAACTTCCACCGCTAAAAACACTCGGAAAATCTTCGCTCGCCAAAGGAAAAAAAGTCGAGCCAGAACTAGGATCGCGGATCTCAAAGACTTCTTTCTTTTCTTTATTTAAAACCCACGCTTGTTGAATATTATACGTTGATAAAGCACCTCCGATATTTTCCTGAGCCCAACGAATTCTTTCCGCGCTCGCTGGATCTTTGGCAAAATCTACCATTTCATCCCAATAGGTATAATCAAAAACAACCGTATATAAAGATTTCCCTTTAAGATTTAAGATCTCGTCAATAAAGACCTGGAGCTGCTTATGCTGATCCTTAGCGATCGTAAAAATTTGTTTTTTCTGAGATTGGCTGATAAATAGAATACCAGCGGCGAGAAAAAAAATAAGAAGCAGCAAAAGAACAAATAATTTAAATTGTATTTTTAAATACATTTTCTATTTTCTAGCTCACTTTGGGCTCTTGAGGCAACGGAAGGCCAACAAAGAATTTCGTCCCTTCCCCGATGTCACTTTCAAAAGAAATCTTACCGCCATGACGTTCCAAGATCGTATACACCATGCTTAAGCCTAGACCTGTTCCTTTTCCCTGCTCCTTGGTTGTAAAGAAAGGCTCAAAAATTTTCGTACGAACATCTTCGGGGATCCCCGATCCTGTGTCCTCAACGACAACAATAACTTCTTTCCTTTTCTTATCGATCAATTCAATAACGTTTGTTCTGATGGTAATCTTGCCCTTATATTCCATTGCGTCAATGGCGTTGGCAATAAGATTAAAGAAGGCCTGTTCGATCAAAATTTTATCAACATCCACAAAAAGATCACGATTAATAAATTCCTTTTGAAACTCGATCATCTTATCTTTAAAACTTGTTTTGATCAACGAGATCACATTATCTAAAATGGCATGTAACGATTCTCTTTTAATGCTTACTTCCGTATAGCGTGAAAAATTAAGAAGCTGGACAATAACCTTATTGGCTCGATCAGCAGCATTACTGATCATCTTAAGATGCCGCTTGTTCTCTTCGCTCAGGTCCTTAAGCTGAGCTTCCAAAGCCGCCACACTTAAAAGGATGATCGCTAAAGGATTTTTAACCTCATGGGCAACCCCTGCGGAAAGCTGGCCGACGGCAGACATCTTTTCCGACTGCAAAAGATGGTTTTGCGTTTCTTTAAGATCCAAATGCATTTTTTCCAGATCAGCATACATGAGCTTCAATTTCTCCTCTGCCATCTTACGCGCTGATATATCTGTTCCTACGCAAAGAACCTCGCTTTCTCCTAGATCATTAACAATGGCGCGATTGGTCCACGCGATCCAAACCTTTTGACCATTCTTGCAGATATTCTGATTTTCATTCGAAGCATACTTTTCAGGATTAATACAAAGATCTTCGATCATGGCCTCAAGATCATGCCCGGCGTCATCCTGTGCCGGAACGATTATCCCAATAACACTCCTCCCTAAGACCTCATCCTCTTGAAAACCAAAAAACTTCTGTGCGAATTCGTTAAAAAATGTCGCCCTTCCTTTTTTATCTAAACGCAGAATAACGCTATTAGCATTCTCCACTAAAACACGATATTTCTCCTCACTCTTGCTGATGGCTTCTTCAGCTTGCTTGCGTTCATTAATATTATTAATCGTACCCACCATGCGATAGGCCTGACCCTGTTTGTCAGAAAAATAAATGCCGTGCTCTTCCACAAAGATATATCGATGATCTTTCTGTTCAAAACGATACTCAACATCATAGGAAAGATTCTTCTTCATGGTTTCACTCAAAAGTTCAATAACCCTTGCTTGGTCATCAGGATGGATGCGCTTGATCCAGTGGCTATGGCCAATTTCTTGAAATTCTTGGACATCGTATCCGGTAACAGTCTTGACAGATCCTGCCCATTGGATCGTATTAGCCTGGATATCATAATCATAAATTAATTGTCCGGTCTGTTCAGCGATCGCACGGAAACAATGTTCGCTATCCTTAAGCCTTTCTTCAGATTTGAGTCGGGCAATAATGCCTCCCAAAGACGAAGCAAGAATATCGATCGCATGTCGTTGGGTCAAATTGATATCTTTTAAGAAATGCGAAGCAACGAAGAAAGACCCAACGAACAACCCTCGGTCCATCATCGGAATAAGGGCTCCTGTCACAAGCCCTTCTCTGCGTCGTTCCTCGTCAAGAAATGGCAAAGAGTCACCATAATCAATATAAAGAGAGTGGCCTTGTTTAAGCAACTGGACTTCAGGGGAATCAAAACTAAACTCCTTAAGTTTTTCAATAAATTCAGGAGTAAGGCCCCGCGAAGTTACAAGAAAACTCTTTTGTGCAATATCATCAAAGACGTGAACCCCTCCAGAATCAAATCCTTGGAATTTTAACAAAGCCCCCAAAAGATTTTCACAGGCCTCCTTTAAATTAACCGAAGAGGACAAGGAGATCGCCAGATCTCTTTGAATAGAAAGGATTTTCTCCGCTTTTCGGCGCTCTGTGACATCTTCTCCCGAAGAAAGACAGCCAATGAGCTTTCCATGATCATCTTTCAAAACAGCATTGCTCCAGATAATTGTCCGCTCTTCCCCTTTTCGATCAATAATCGTATTTTCATGATATTGAAAAAGATCAACCTCTCCGGACATCAAACGGCTATAGACACTCTTAACTTGAGGAACAACTTTCTGAGGTAAAAAATGATCGAACCAATTTCTTCCTAAAACCTGTTCCTTAGGATACCCCAAAATCTCACAGGCACGGCTGTTGACAAGGACAACCTTTCCATCTTCTTCCAAAACAAGGATCATAACTCCCGCGATATCTAAATATTGCTGGGCAACATCTTTTTGATGTTCGAGTTCCTTCTGAACCTTTTCTTTTAAAGCAATTTCGCTGTTAAGCTCATCACGGGATGCTGTAATTTTCTTTAAATTAAAAGCCATCTGATTTAACGTTTCTCCTAAAACACCAATTTCATCTTTAAACAAAACGGAAACACGCGCGTCTAAATCGCCTTGCCCCATTTTAAGGGCAACATCCTTTAGATCAGCGATAGGTTTTGCAATTGAATTAGAAATAAAAAAGGCGATGATCAAAGACAAGATCACTGAAAAGAAAGAAAGAAGAAGAAGGATGCCTTTTAAGCGAGCAACCGGAAGGAACAACGCGTCGGCATCGTAGCTCAAAGCAACGATCCACCCCAAGCCCTTATAATTGCCGATACCCTCTGACTTTGCATACGCTACCAATCGTGATTTACCGCCAAATGTCGACGAATAAACAATTTTATGGCCATACTTAGACTTGCTAGATGCAAAATCCTTAATAAAGATCTTCCAGCATGAACATTCTTTTAACGGTGTGTATTCTTTTGTTGAATAAATGCTCTGGCCATCTTTGGTGAGTAAATCACACTCGGGATAAAAAATCTTCTTCTGGACAGCTTTGCTAGCTCTAGGAATCGAAGAGGCCTTGACAGACTCGAGAATACGACCAAATTCTTGAACATTAAGAACGATCTTGATAACCCCAGCAAA
>JBAYLJ010000073.1:0-6100 GCA_041664145.1 Candidatus Omnitrophota bacterium
CCTCTTCCTCGATCAAGAGATCATAACGAATGCCGCTTTCCACAAAAAGATGTTTAACCCCAGGAATGTTCTTGATGGCACGATAAAGCGCAAGCGTTTTATCATAGGCCAGTTTTAACGACGGACACTTGCTAGGCATCAGGCATTGTTTAGAGGCACAAGGGTCGCACGCCTCCCAGCGAGCACACTTGGCAAGATAAAGATTTGCCGTCGGACCGCCGATATCTGTAATGGTGCCGCGAAATCCGCTCTGGCTGGCAAGAAGCCTTGCCTCTTTTAAGATCGACCCTTCGCTGCGGCTCTGAACAATGCGCCCCTGATGCATGCCCAAACCACAAAAACTGCACTCCCCAGGACAGCCTCGCAAGGCAATGATTGACCAGCGCACAGTTTCGAAACCCTTGACCCCGCCCAAGACATCATAGGACGGGTGCCATGAGCGTTGATAGGCTAAAGCGTAGCTATGATCAAGTTCTTTGGTTGTCAACGGCAACGCCGGTGGATTTTGCAATACATATTGATCTTTATGCGGCTGTACAATGGCCTTGGCTTTGAGAGGGGACATCTGTTGATAAATAACAGCAAAGGCCTTATTAAAAGCTTCATGACTTTTCTGCACTTCTTCAAACGACGGGATCAAAAGAGAGTCACGAGGAATATTTTCTTTTTTAACGTTCACCACAGTCCCGGCGATATCAGAAATAGCGCCGATCTCCTCGCCTTGATCAAGGCGCCTTACCACTTCGATGATCTGCCGCTCACCCATGCCATAGACGATCATATTGGCCTTGGCATCAAGCAACACCGAACGCCGAGGAGCATTATCCCAATAATCATAATGTGCAAGCCGCCGCATGCTGGCCTCCATGCCGCCCAAGACAATGGGGATCCCTTTAAAGGCCTCACGGATCCTGTTGCTGTAAACGATCAAAGCCCGATCCGGGCGCTTTCCCTCGACTCCTCCGGGGGTGTAATCATCATCGTGACGTTTACGCTTGTTGGCCGTATAATGCGCCACCATCGAATCCACGTTGCCTGATGTGATGCAAACACAAAGTCTTGGCCTGCCAAGCCGCTTGAAATCATCACCCGTATGCCAATCCGGCTGAGCAATGATACCCACCTTGTATCCTTGATCTTCCAAGATACGCCCAATGACCGCCGTGCCATAAGAAGGATGATCCACGTAGGCATCGCCGCTCACGATCAAGACATCGAGCTCCCTCCAGCCGCGCGCTTTCATCTCTTCCAGGGACATCGGTAAAAACAAATTTTTATTCATAAAGCTTAACTCACTATTAAAAAAATGAACTAATAAGAAATTATTTATCCCTAAAGGACAATGAATGAATTCTTAAAAAGATTTTTCCTAAATGCTGATTTTTAAGATAAGGCAGGCAAGATGATCGTAAATTTTGTTCCAACCCCTACTTTACTATCCACCGTAATGCTCCCATTGTGCCCTTGAATAATTGTATACGCTAAACTTAGGCCTAAGCCTGTGCCCTTGCCTTGTTCCTTCGTTGTAAAAAAAGGCTCAAAAATTTTCTGGGCCACAGCCTCAGACATGCCAGAGCCTGTATCCGAGATCTCAATGACCGCGACCTTGTGCTCACGGTACAAATTAGTTTCTTGTGACAAATGGGCCTTAAAAATGATCACGCCGTTATCATTCATCGCATCGACGGCATTATTCACTAAATTAATGAAAACCTGCTGCAACAAAATACTATCGGCCATCAAGGTCACATCTTCCTGCGGCCCATATTCTCTTTTAATTTCAATATTCTTCATTTTAGCGCCATGACTTACTAAATTAAGCGCGGTATCAATGATCATATGCAGAGACTCTTTTTTAAGCTCAAGCTCCGTATGCCTTGAAAAATTAAGAAGCTCCACAATAATTTTGTTGGCCCTCTCGGCCCCATCTTTGATCATCTGAATATTATTTTTTGTGCGGTCATCCATAGAACCAAGACGGCTTTCCAGGCTTTCCGCGCTCAACAAAATGATGGCCAAAGGATTCTTGATCTCATGCGCGACCCCCGCAGAGAGCTCGCCGACCGCAGACATCTTTTCAGACTGAAAAAGCTGATTTTGAGTTCTCGCAACTTGTTCTTGAGATTCTTTAAGATCGTAGAGAATATTTTTAAGTGCTTTTTCATTCGTCGCAAGGTCTTGATTGGCCTGTTCAAGCTCTTGCTGCCGCGCTTGAGCCTCAAGCTCTTCTTTCCTATGTTGACTAATATCTCTGGCGATCCCTGTCGTTCCCATGATCTCGCCCGAAGCATTACGGACAGGGGTCTTAACGGTTTCAATCCACAGCATATTTCCTTTGGCGTCTTTAAAATTTTCTTCAACACTTTTCCTCTGTCCTAGCCTCATAACCTCAGCATCATCAGCTCGATATTTTTCTGCGAGCTCTTTTGGATAAATATCTAAGTCCGTCTTGCCGATCATCTCTTCTTGTCCTGCTCCAGAAGCCCTTGCAAACGCTTCGTTGACAGCCAAAAAGCGTCCATCCCTATCCTTAAGCCAGGCCATGTCAGAAATATTATTTAAAATAGCTCTCTGCTGAGGCTCCACAGAAAGAAGAGCGTCCTCAGCTTTTTTCCTTTGTTGAACTTCACGAGACAAATTCTCTTTCTGAGAAATAAAATTATTGATCAAGAGGCCAATAGACTTAAACTCTGGTTCCAAAGAACAAAGTTTTTGCACACTACGCGCATCGTTTTGTGCAAGCACTCTTGCGATCAGAGAAAGAGGCCTGCTGATGAAGAAATTGAACAAAAGAACTAATAGAATAATGAGAATAGAAACAAAAATAAATATACCCGTTAAATGATATCGAGAAGTCTGAGCAAGCTGTTGCATGCCTGGCAAGGAAGCCTTAATAATAAGATAAGAAATATCCTTTTGTCGCCAATCTTTAAGCGGCCGGGTAAAAGAAAAGGAAGCGTTCGAATTTTTTTGCCCAAGAACATCCTTGGGATCAAGCGCTGAAGCGACTTGGACATCCATTTCCGTAATGCTCGATAATTCTTTTAAAAAATTTGCATCCCAAAGCCGGCCCACGAGATAATATCCTTGGCTTGGGCCTGTACGTTCGACATCTGCCCCAGATTGAACGCTCGCCCCATGGATCTCAACGACACCGCTTGGAGTATTAATAAAAAAATTGCAAAATCTTTTGGCAGGATCTACTACAAATACTTCTTTAAGCATCTGTTGAAGGATCTGATGAATGTCCACGGGAACGCTGTCTGGCGTTGCCGTTGAATAAACAAGATCAAGGTCAATATTATAGGCCCAGGCAAAATCAGCCTTAAACCCTTCCAAACTTGTGTCAATATTCTCCTTAGCCCAGTTCACATCTTTGTTGGCAATGAAGTTAACCATCTCATCCCAATACGTATAATCATAGACATAACTCTTGATCGATTTTGTCACAAGATCAAGGATCTTCTCGAAATTTTTTTCAGCATCCGCTTGTGCCGTATGATAGAAAGATCGCAGGTTATCCTCTTCTCTTTGCGCAAAGAAAAAGAATCCCAAAAGAAATAAAGCACAAAAGCAGCATAAAAAAATAATAAATTTCTTTTTGATCGTCATGGTTTATTCTGCTATGGGCTGGCCCTTATCCCTCACCCAAAAAGGATAGATCATAAGGAGGCTTTTGCCCTAATTTAACATATAACGCATTGATCTCTTTTTTCAATTCAATAATACGCGACTCGCGATTGATGGTCGCGGCGTGGAATTGCTTGAGCTCGTTAAAGCTGTTCTTTAAATTCTGCTCAAATTGCTTTCGTTCGGTAATATCCGTTGCGATACCTAAAAATCCCGTGATCGCTCCCGTTACGTCCTTGATCGCTGTCACAACGAGATTGACCACAAGAGATGTTCCATCCTTTTTAACATAGGTCCAATCGTGCTCTTCTGTGCTTCCTTTTTTAACACGGGCAACGAACACTTCAAAGCCGCTGACCGGATAGCCAAGCTCTTGTGAAAGTTCTTTGCCGTAAGAAAGCATTTCAGCCTCAAGATGAAGCAGCGAATAAACCTGCTTGCCAACCACTTCTTCTAAGCGATAGCCTAAAAGATTTTCTGCCCCCCTGTTAAATGTTTTAATAATTCCAAAGAGATCCGTTGAAATAATAGAAACCCTCGTTGCCGCGTCAAGGACAGATCTCATTTGTTCATGAGCCGTAACCAAAGCCTGCTCGGTACGCTTAAGACTCGTGACATCCGTAAAAATAGTCGCGACAAGGCCTGAAGGTAATTTACAGACAAAATTCTCAACCCATTGCTCAATACGTCCATCCCTGTAAAGGCTTTCTGGGCACATTTCGGAAACACCCGTTTTCCAGACGCGCATCAACGCGTTCAAGAGTCCAATATTTTGAACCCCTGGAAACACATCCGTGATCCGCCTACCCATAACAGTATCGCGGCTGACCTGAGAAATTGCTTGTCCGGTTCTATTCAGATCAACAAAAACAAAATCATTTCCATCATCAACTCCTTTATAAATAGCCACGCCATCACCCATGTTGTCAAATAGGCTTCGGAATCGTTCCTCGCTTTCAATAAGCTCAGCCGTACGCTGTAACACAATTTCTTCTGCCCTCCTGCGTGCATTTTGCAAAACATAAGACAAAAGCGTCAAAGCACCCGTTAAAAATAACCCTCCCCACAAGACCACCCAGGGCAAACGTTGAGGATGTTCATCAAAAAAAGATCCGTTCGGAGTGGCCACGATAGCGTAAGAATTGCCAAAAAAAGAAACCAGCGTTATTTCTTTCATCTCGCCGGATTTTCTTTTTAAAAGATCCTTGCCCTTATCCTTGCCTAGATCATTGATCCTAGGATAAGAAGCCACGGCCTTAACTCCAGAAAGGTCATTCAAGTCTAAAACAATAACTTCTGCTAATTGTCTCTTTCCGCGAAACCCATTTAAAAATCCCTCCTCGAGCATCGCCTGCGGACGGATCGCCGCCATGAGAAAACCCTTAAGCGCCTGGGAAGTTTGCCCACCGCCTGAAGCTTCTTTCTTTTCATACACAGGCTGATAAACTAAAAGACCGCTCTTTCTTTCTTCTTGATTCACAACAAAATTGATCCAACCCGTTGTACATTTAAGGCCGGATCGCTGCGTATGTATCAGTGCTTCACGGCGCATCGGCTCAGAATAAGCATCAAATCCTATGGCCGCCTTATCATCAGATAAAGGCTCCAGATAATACAAAGGAAAATATTCTGGCCGCTCAGTAACACGCATTCTTTCTCCTGCCTTAGATTTCTCAAAAATAAAGAAATCTTTTACTCCCTCTTCCTTAGCCTCTTGTTCATAAAGAACAACCTCGTCAGATCTAACGCGAGGAAGCCACGCAAAGGCCTGCCTGCCAATATAATCGCGTACAAGGTCAGAAGCATAAAGATGAAATTCCGTTCGATCCACGTTTTGCGAAGCAGTAAAAAATTTTAGCAGATAATCGAGATCTGCACGAACAGTGCTCATCTCTGCGCTAAAGATCTGCGCTGCCTCTATCGCAACTTGCTGAAATTCAAAAGAAAGATCATGACGACTTTTAGACGAAGTAGAAAAAAACACACATATTGTCATCAACAGGCAAAACCCTGCAACATAAAATGTCTCGGCATAAAAAAACTTCTTGTCCAAAGGCCTCACTCTTCCGAAAACAAGAAATCCTAACAAAACAAAAATAGACAAGACTAAAACCAGGCCAATGCCTTTCAGCCGATCTTTAAAAAGACTGCTCGTCCAATCCGCAGCATTTCGATCAAGGCAAAACATAGCCAAAAGATCTCCTGAGCGAGGATCTAAAATAGGGACAGTTATCGTAACCCATGTCCCCCACCGGTCAGTATCAGGGCCGGAAAAACTTTCTTCTTTCTCTTTAAAAGCATTTTGAAAATCAAGTGAAGCATCATCATAAATATCCCCAGGCATCGAACGGTCAGGAGAGCCAAGGGGTTCCGAATCAACCAGAAAAACAAGCCTTGGATCTTGACCAGACATAAGATAAGCAAAGCGATATTCTGGGAGAATTTCAATAATCTTTTTGAGCTGATCCCA
>JBAYLJ010000074.1:0-6093 GCA_041664145.1 Candidatus Omnitrophota bacterium
AAGAAGGTGAGCAGGCGACGTTTGATCTAGGCATTCATGGGATGCACCCAGAGCTTGTGAAGTTCGTTGGAAAACTTAAGTACCGCACGAGTTTTGGCCAAAACGCACTTAACCACTCTAAAGAAGTTGCTTCGCTGATGGGAATTATGGCCTCGCAGCTTAATTTAGATTTTAAGATTGCTCGTCGCGCAGGACTCTTGCATGATATCGGTAAAGTGGCGGGACAAGACGTGGAAGGGCCGCATGCCTTGGTCGGGGCAGAAATGATCCGTAAATACGGTGAAGCTCCAGAGGTGGTGAAAGCTGTCCAATGTCATCATGAAGAAGTAGAGATGTCTATTTACGGTGTTCTCGTTGCTGCGGCGGATGCCGTGAGCGCCGCTCGTCCGGGTGCTCGCGCAGAAACCATGGAGACCTATGTCAAGCGTGTTGAGTCATTAGAGAAGATCGCTAACGCGTTTAAGGGTGTTGAAAAGGCCTTTGCTCTTCAGGCTGGACGTGAAGTGAGGGTAATGGTTAAGCCAAGCAAAATTACTGATGATGAAGCCGTCGTTATGTCACGTGATTTAAAGAAGAAAATAGAATCTGATATGGAATACCCTGGGCAAATTAAAATTATTGTTATTCGGGAAACACGAGCGATTGATTTCGCGAAGTAGCTTATGAATATTCTTTGCGTAGGAGATATTGTAGGAAAGCCTGGCCGCGATGCGGTTGCCGCCCTTGTGCCTAAACTCATTGAAGAGCATGATCTTGAGCTTGTCATCGCCAATGTTGAAAATGCGGCAGGAGGGGCAGGCATTATTCCAAAAATTGCCGAAGAACTTTTTTCTTGTGGTTGCGATGTTTTAACTACCGGGGACCATATTTGGGATAAAAAAGAGGTGCTTGATTTTCTTGACCAGACGCCAACACTCTTGCGCCCTGCTAACTTTCCTTCGGATGCTCCTGGACATGGGTTTTTTGTTATAGAAACAAAACGAGGGAAGAAAATCGGCGTGATAAATCTTTTAGGCCGTGTTTTTATACGCTATAATACCAATTGTCCGTTTGAGGCTGTTACGAAGGCACTTAAAGAGATTTATCGGCAAACAAGGATCGTCATTGTTGATTTTCACGCCGAAGCCACGAGCGAGAAAATTGCTTTTGGGCATTTTGTCGACGGGAAAGTTTCAGCTGTTTTTGGTACGCATACGCATGTTCAAACCGCGGATGAAAAGATCTTGCCTTTAGGGACAGGGTATCTGACGGATGCTGGCATGACAGGACCTTTTGATTCCGTGATCGGGCAGAAAAAAGAAAATATTATTGAACGATTTTTGACAACGATCCCGCATAAATTTGAAGTCGCAACCGAAGACGTGGGTTTAAATGGTGTTATTTTTACCATTGATGACAAGACGGGAGTAACCACAAAGGTTTTAAGAATTCAAAGGAGGCTTTGATGAGTAACTGGAACGGTTTAGAAAGGCGACAATTTCCTCGCGTTAATTATCCCTGTCTCATTACCATTCGTCATGAGGCTAGCGGGTTAGATGCTTTTTTAACGCATACGGAGAATATTGGAACCGGAGGGGTCTGTCTTCTTTTTAAGCGAGAAATTAAACTTTTTTCCGAGGCTGATCTCGAGGTTGATCTTCTTGATATGGAAAAAAATATTAAATGTCGAGGCAAGGTGGTTTGGTCGGTTAAGGTACAACCCAAAAGACCCGAGAAGACCCCTGTCTTTGACACAGGAATTGAATTTATTAATATTCTCCCCAAAGACCAGAAGCGTATCGCTGATGTTGTAAATCAGCTGATCAAAGAAGGTTTTGAGAAAACACCTTATCGTATTTAAGAAAGATCACGCTATTTAATAGCTAAGATTTTTTCTGCAGAAAAAGGACGTAAAGGATGAAAGTCAGGTTTGCCCCCAGCCCCACAGGAAATCTTCATATCGGCGGTGCACGTACAGCCCTTTTTAATTGGATGTATGCCAAGTCCCAGGGCGGAACGTTTGTCCTGCGCATCGAAGATACAGATCTCGAACGTTCTAAAAAAGAATTCCTTGATGAAATTTTAGCAAGCATGACATGGCTTGGGATGACATGGGATGAATTGTTCTTGCAGAGCGATCGTTTTGAGCTGTATCGGCAACACGCTAACAAGCTTCTTGAAGAAGGAAAAGCTTATAAAGACGGCGAAGCTATTATTTTAAAAATGCCTCCCAAAGAAATTAAGCTTTATGATCTGATCCGCGGAGAAATTATTTTTGATTCAGAAACCATCAAAGATCAGGTCTTGATGAAATCTGACGGCTCTCCGACGTATAGTTTCGCGTGTGTCGTGGATGATGCCTTGATGGAAATTACCCACGTGATTCGCGGTGAAGACCATATCTCAAATACCCCCAAACAAATGATTATTTATGAAGCCCTAGGGTTTAAAATGCCAAAATTTGCGCACCTGCCCTTGATCATGGGAGAAGACGGTGGACGTCTGTCAAAGCGTACGGGGGCAGTGGCCGTGAGCGATTATCGCAAAATGGGTTTTGTCCCTGAAGGCATTGTGAATTATTTGATGTTGCTTGGCTGGTCTCCTGGGCCTAATCAAGAAATTGTGAGCCTCCAAAAGGCATGCGAAAATTTTTCTATTAAAAAGGTCAATAAGGCAGCAGCTATTTTTTCCATGGATAAACTTAGATGGGTCAATGCGCAGCATATTAAGGCTATGGCCCTTGAACGCTTAACAGACCTTTTGATTCCTTTGCTCAAAGAAAGAAATTATTTAACGGATCATTTCGATAGAAAACAACTGGAAACCATTGTGAGTTTGTTTAAAGGACGATTGTCGACGCTGGAAGATTTCTTAGATTGGGCAGATTTTATTTTTGTTTCTAAGGTTGTCATTCGGCCAGAAGACCAAGAGAAATTTCTTTCTCGTGATTTATCTCGTGAATTTTCTGTTTTAAGCGATCGTTTAAGCAAGATAGAATCTTTTACTCACGAAACAGCTGAAAAGGCTTTTCGCGATGTGGCGACGGAGCTCGGCGTAACAACGTCGGATCTTGTTCACCCTGTTCGCGTGGCTTTAACAGGAAAATCTGTGGGCCCAGGACTTTTTGAGACCATGAACGTGTTAGGAAAAGAGAAGACCGTTCAGAGGCTTAAAGAAATGTTTTTACAACAAAAGGAACAGCAATGAAAAAAATGGCTATCATCATATTGTTTTGTATGGTTTCTTTTTGTTTTTTAGGATGTGCTACTACTAAAAGTGGCCAACCTGATCCTATTAAAAGTGTCCAGAGTTGGGACGAGTGGATCAAGGAAAACATGTGGTAAATGGCTAAGGTCAAGATTGCATTTATAAAGGGAAAATAATTTTAGTTTAACCAGAGGGCGCAAGAAAGAAAAGGCATAGATATGGTAAAAGCGATTTTGATTTTTTGCGTAATGATGGTGAGCGCGCTGATGGTAAGTGGATGCGAAACAACAAAAGGTGTTGCTGTGGGTGTTGGGGCGACAGCCATAGGTGTTGGCAAGGATGCAAAAAGTGCATGGCACGGCGTAGTAAAAGCCGATGAGTGGGTTAAGAATAACCTTTGGTAAAAGATTTTTGCCTTTCCTTTTAAACGAGCCGTCGCAGCCTGGCTATCTGTTCTGAAAAAAAAGATAAAGGTTCCTTGCCCTGGCCGCAAAAGTCTTCGCGGACCGGCAATCTTTTCTAAAAAATATAAAGGTAGATTGCCCTGTCGTCTAATGGTAGGACACAAGATTCTGGATCTTGTTATCATGGTTCGAGTCCATGCGGGGCAGCTTTAAATGTGAAGCCCCTTTATGCAGCTTCACATTTAAGCTTACTTTGGAACGAACTTATGCTTTGCATGGGTTCGTGACCGAGTCCGCCTTAGGCGGACGAGGAAATCCCAGGAGCGATAGCGACGCGGGAAGTCCATGCGGTGCAGCTTTATTTTTGAAGTTCTTTTTTAGAAGGAGCAGTTTAGAATTTTTTTAAAATCTTGTCATAGCCAAGGAGGTCTCTTTTGCCATTGATCCAGAAATTAATGTTATATATCCCCATTATTCCTTTGGGGATCATCATGATCATCTTGGCCGTCGGCTTGTCTATTGTTGGGCTCAAGGTGGTGTGGCGTTTTGTGCCTCGACAAATTTTAAAAACACATAATGATTTAACCGCAGCGATGTTTGGAGCCATTGCCTTGGCCTATACCGTATTGTTGGCGTTTGTTGTTGTGGTTTCATGGCAAAATTTTGACAAGGCCAAAGAACATACCGAGCTCGAGGCTAATCGCTTGACAGATTTGTATCGTGATAGCGGGGCTTTTGCTGAGCCTGCTAAAGGGGAAATTCATACCTTGATCAAAGACTATGTACGTCTTGTGATCAGCGAAGAATGGGAACTTCTTGCGCGGGGTGAAGAGAGTGCTAATGCGGGTGCGGCCTTAAGGAAAATTTGGGGATTTTATATTACGTTTGAACCAAAAACAGAGAAAGAAAAGATATTCTTTTCAGAATCAGTTGCAAAACTTAATGAACTGCGCGAAGCAAGAAGATTTCGTATCGTTGAGTCTAGAGAAGGCATCCATCCAGTCCTGTGGTTTATTTTGGTGATCGGTGCGATTACGATTGTTGTTTTGACCTTTTTTCTCGGGTCTGAAGAGTTTTTTGTCCATGTGGCCATGACCTCGACACTGGCTATTGTTATCACCTTGATATTGCTTACCATATTGTCCTTCGAATTTCCCTTTACTGGGAGCGTCAGAATAGGACCGGAAACATTTCAGCAGATTATTCATTTTTAAGCAAACAAGATTGTTCTGCTTGATGGGGAGAAGGGCGTCGACATAGAACCTTGTTTTTCGTCTCTGCTAGCGTATCGTCTCATGGCTGGCTGAGCTTGCAGCAAGCCTTTTTTCTGGCGTAAAGATGAAAGACTGTTTTTGGCAAAACAGAAAAACATGTGCTATACTTAAGCTACTTAGAAGAGAAAAAATTTATTTTCCAATAAAAAAGAAAAAGTCGTATTTTGTAAGGTCGTTTTCTCGAATTTTTGCGTTTATTCTTCTATTTCTTTCATGTTTATGAAAAAGTGTACGGAAAAGCAACGAACAGATCGTTGCCAGCGTGTTTCTATAAGCGCACAACGAAAGTCAATTCTTTAAAAGATAGTTTTGCCAAAGTAATTTCTTCATAATTGTTATTTTTTAATAAAGGAGAGTCTCATGTCAAGAGATGGAAAGATAGTCTCTATCTTTATGGTTGCGTCTTTATTTCTTTTAGCTATTTTTTGTTCTCAAAGCGAAGCAACGCTAAATCTGGACGTGAGCCCTGTTCGCGGAGGGAGCAGCTTGAGGTTTGGGCGCGTGGATGTGGCAAGCGCTGAAAATCGGGAAGTTCGTATTCGCGTTACCTCTGATGAAGGAAATCAATATCAGATTTTTCAATCCATGATCCAACCCTTGACCAACGAAAAGGGCGAGTTTCTTCATGCTTCAGCTCTTGAGACGTACGCGATCACAGGTTCTAATTCTTTAGGAAGTCTTTATCTTCAGCAGATAACAACAATGAAAAGCGTGGATGATCTTTTGTATTCTTCGAATGCAACGGGAGAAAGTGATTCCCTTACCATGGTTTATGCGATTAATCCTGCAGAAGTTGACATGTCTGGCCGTTTTTCTGGGAAAATTCTTTATACTCTGCGACCCGTGTCCGGAGGAAGCCAAAAACAAGGATATCTAGATGTTTTTTTAGAGATTTCTCAGGATTTCAAGATCCAAACGCAGGCCTCTTCAGGGTTAGACACAGTTCGGTTAAATCCGAAGAATCCAAAAGACGCTGAGGGGTATCTTAATATTTCGTTTTCAGGAAATGTAGGAGAAAAGATCAATGTTTATCAGGAGCTGGATCGGCTTCCCACCAATGACGCAGGCCAGGAGATTGGTAAGGATGTCCTTCGTTTTTCAGTGAGTGGCTCTAAGGAGGGAGATAGCCCATACGCAACTCCAACAGATTTTACAAAGCGCATGATGATTTATTCGTCACAGAAAGCAAGCGATGATCTTGTTGTTCATTTTCTTTTCAACGAGGAAGC
>JBAYLJ010000075.1:0-5951 GCA_041664145.1 Candidatus Omnitrophota bacterium
AATTCTGGCGTTAGAGGCTCGATATAAGTCCCATCACAAATACCTGGATCCGTCATGATCGTCGCAGGATTGGAGTTGACTAAAACAACCTTATAGCCCTCTTCTTTCAAGGCCTTGCATGCCTGCGTTCCCGAATAATCAAACTCACAGGCTTGGCCAATAATAATAGGGCCAGACCCGATCAGAAGAATTTTATGAATATCCGTTCGCTTAGGCACGAGACTTCTCCATCATGGTAATAAATTTTCGAAATAAATACATCGCATCATGCGGCCCAGGAGAAGCTTCAGGATGATATTGAACGCAAAACACAGGATGTTTCTTATGACGCAAGCCTTCTACGGTTTTATCGTTCAAATTAACATGCGTAATTTCAATTTCATCTTGATTTAAACTTTTGATATCAACACAAAATCCGTGGTTCTGTGATGTGATCGCAATGCTATCCTCGAGAGAATCTTTCACCGGATGGTTCGCTCCCCGATGGCCAAACTTAAGCTTGTATGTTTTTCCACCTAGCGCCAATCCTAAAATCTGATGACCTAAACAAATGCCAAAGACGGGCAACTTGCCTAAAAACTGTTTAACCGTTTCCGTGACATAAGGCACGGCAGCCGGATCGCCAGGGCCGTTAGAGATAAAAAGTCCGTCGGGTTTAATGGCTTCAATTTCACGCATCGTTGCCGTCGCAGGAAAAACATGAACTTGACAACCCAGCTTAGCTAAAATACGCAGGATGTTGTATTTAACTCCACAATCAATAACGGCGACTTTAAACGAAAAAGCGTCTTTTGCATTCCACACATACTTCTCTTTGACGCTGACGTCTTTGACAAGGTCAGAGCCTTCCATGGATGGAACTTTCTTCATCTTCTCGCTAAGGCTATGGACATCAAAGTCTTGTGTCGAAATAATACCGCGCATGGCACCACGCGACCGCAAATGACGCGTTAAGGCGCGCGTATCAACATTCTCAACGGCAAGAATGCGATTTTCTTCTAAATAAGTTAAAAGGCTTTTTGTGGCGCGAAAATTAGAATAGGTCTTGGCAAATTCTTTAACAACAAATCCTGCGACATGAAGTTTAGAAGATTCAACATCTTCGTTATTGACGCCATAATTGCCGATCAATGGATAGGTCATAGTAATAATTTGACCGGCATAAGAAGGGTCTGTTAAGATTTCTTGGTAGCCTGTCATCGAGGTATTAAATACCATCTCTCCTGCGGTTTCTTTCACCGTCGTGACAGAGCGTCCTTCAAAACAAACACCATCTTCTAAGAAAATAATTGCTTTAGACATATGAGAGCTTTCGCTAATTTACAAACAGACTATTCTTTCTTCTTGGGCGACGCCATATCTTCTAAATAACAAATGACATTTTGCTTTAAGACATCCGCACTTAAACACACCGACATTTTTTTTCCACTATAACGGCTATCAACAACCCTTACAACTGATTCCCATTTGGCGGCATCAGAAATAAGCTTTGTTAGATCATTAGGGATCTTACTAAAATATTCTCGATTGAGCACATTATCATATTTCTGCGGATAAACAACAAAATACAACATATCCATTTCAACCAAGTCATTAAAAAAATGGGTTCCCAGCGAAACGTCCGGCACCAAGCCTTCATGCATTTCTGCAATTTCGCATAGTACTGAGACATTATTGATTTCGGCAAAAGACACCGGAACGCCTAACGCCGGTGTTGTGGTGGCCCAGCGCCCTGGCCCGACGAGCATGACCGATGGTTTCTTTCCTTTTTGACTTATGTGATTTATTTGCCCGATCAGCCGCGCCACAGAATAACGATCCGTTGTATTCATTTTGCTATAGATCTCAGGGACAACATAAATAAGGCGATCTATGGTCGTAGCGAGGCTGCTGCCGATCACAGGCCCACGTGTTTCCAAAATAATCTTATCGCGCGCAATAGATTGTGGCGTTTCGATACTCAAAATATTTCCCTTCACTTGAAAAGGCCGACATTGCAAAAGATTGATCTTGTATTCATCCCCTTCAAAGAAGTTTGCTGTAAATTCAATATCCACCGCATGTTGATAGGAGGCCTGCAGGGTCTCCATCATCTGACGCATATCCTCAACGAAAGGTGTTTTTGAAAGAAGCTTATCAAAAGTTAAAACACGGGAAAAAATATCTTCTCTTCCCATGTCAGACGCCCGGCGCTCAAGGTCTTCGTCGCGCGAAGCAAAAATGTCCAGGGGTAAATCTAAATCTTTCTTCGCAATATCTTCAAAAGAGCGTGAACAAAGCTTGTTAGCGCTTAGATCCAAAACGTCAACTTTGCGTTGTGTATATTTTTGTATTTCACTTGAGCTAGCATCTGGCCAGAGCATCGGAGCATTCAGGGCAACTAAACGCGTATAATCATCATCCGTGCGATCAACGGCCCTTGTCCCTAAGCCAAAGACAAGCCGAAGCATCCCCGCCTTAGGATCGATCTGGCTATTCCAGACATAGGGATTAAAGGAAAATCCAACGCCCGCCAGCTGTGGAAAATACTGATCTTCGTAAACAGCGCCAGAAACGCGTTGAATCAAAAGCGCCATCTGTTCATCTTGGTCTAAAAGCCCCCAATGGCCTCGATACGCAAGAGCCTCTTCATTCATGGTACTCGCATACACGTGGCGCACGGCTTCCATAAACTTCTCCAAGCGATCCTCAGGGGTTCCTTGGTTAGCACAAAAGACGCTTTCATATTTTCCAGAAAAAGAATTTCCATAGGCATCTTCTAGAAGGCTCGATGAGCGCACAATGATCGGCGACTGACCAAAATATTCAAGCATTTCCATGAATTGATCTTGAATATCTTTAGGAAATTTTCCTTTCAAGATCAGCGTCTTCACCTTGCTGGCAGATTCAAATCCAGAGGCTGAACTATTAAGCTTACGGCGAAGCCACCAACATTTATTTTCGATCAAATAAGTATAAAAAACATCAGACCCCAAATAAAAAGAGTCATGCTGTTCCAGCTTTTCGACCAGCTTAGGGCTATTCTTTTTTAAGATCGCACGCGCCAAAAGCATACCGACAGATTTTCCGCCGATCAACCCTGTGCCGATCATGCGCTTTCCGATATTGACCACATCTTCAAAATCAAAATATTCTGTTGCGAGCTTAAGCAGGCGCTCATCGCGCGTGACTGCCATACGTAAAAGGCGTTCAAAAAGCTTGCTGCTCTTCCATGTTTCTCGCCTATCAGAACGCGTCGTATTGACCACTTCCTGGGCCTGCAAGAAGCTGCGCGTCCACATATCGCGCTGCTGCATCGTAAAATCAAGCCATGCCTGAGGAACCGCCCCTAAAATTTCAGCCGTAATAGCGCTCTTGACAACAGGAACAAAACATCCTTCTTGCCATTTATGCAGCATGTACATTGTCTGAGAATGACGCTCATCAACCTTTAAAGGATGTACATAAATTTCTTCTTTATGGTTGTAAATATCCATCACAACTTGGGCCGTTTTATGAATAGCTTTAATGGCTAAACTAGTATGATGATCCCGCAACAAAGCGAAATAAGCCACGGTATCAAGATCAAAAAGATACGGACAAGTCAGCATAAAGAAATTCCCAAGCATGCGATCACTATGCCAGTCCACGGCTAGCTCAGAAAGAGAATCGAAAACATAAAAAGCACCTTTACCGGACTTTTCAATAATGTCAAATATTTCAGAAAGAAAGTCTTCAAACCCTACCTCAGGGTGAAGCTGATAAATATCTGCCTTGATGCCCGCCGGCAAAAGGCTCGAATGCTCTGCAAAACGAAAATAAATTAATTTGCGCTTTTCCTCATAAGCTTTTTTGCAAAAAGGGTGAACAAAGCGAACATAGTCATCAATGGTGTTGACTTGAAAAACAACATTATCACCTAAGCGAACGCCTTTGAGGGCAGCATCTAGGCCAGGAAGCCCCGTGAGGCACGCTGCCTGATCTTTTTTTGTACAAACCTTTTTCTTCATAAGAAATTCCTCATCTAAAAATCTTTTTCAAAATATTTAAATAGACAGCCATTGATGAACGCCTACAGCCGTGTGGCGCCCTTCAGAAATCGCCCAAACAATAAGCGATTGTCCTCGATGCGCATCGCCAGTGGCAAAAACACCTTTAATATTTGTCATATCATTCTCATCTGTCTTGATGTTGCCGCGCGGAGTTAGCTCAATATTTAAATTCTCCACAAAACCTTTCTTGGATGGGCCCAAAAATCCCATGGCAAGGATCAAGAGATCGCAATCAACGGCAAACTCAGACCCAGGAATTTCTTTTGATGTCGCTCTGCAGGTTATCGGATCCCAAGGACCATACTCAAGTCTAACCCCATGCAATTTCTTTAAATGTCCTTTTTCACCGCTTAAATATTTTGTCAAAATACAATAATCTTGCTCAATACCTTCTTCTTGTGAGCTTGACTTTCGATAAATAAAAGCCCACTGCGGCCACGGATTATCCTTAACCCGCGTCATTGGAGGACGCGGCATAAGCTCAAATTGTTTTACGCTCTTTGCACCTTGGCGATTCGCCGTACCAACGCAATCAGAACCCGTATCACCGCCACCTAAAATAATAACGTGTTTTCCTTTGGCTGTCATACGTTCTATGGCATTAACGCTTATGCCTTTGTTCACACGATTCTGCTGCCGCAGATAATCCATGGCTTGATGAATACCTTTGAGTTCTCGCCCTGGAATATTCATGTCGCGCGCATCTTCTGCGCCAGCAGCTAAGACAATCGCGTCGAATTCTTTTTGAATATAACGGATCGAAATATCGACTCCGATGTGGCATCGCGTCTTAAAAACAATGCCTTCCTTGCGCATCAAATCAATGCGCCTCTCGATAATATGTTTCTCCAATTTAAAATTTGGAATTCCTAGCGCCAAGATACCGCCCAAGTCTTCATTTTTCTCAAAAACCGTAACGCTATGGCCGACTTTGTTAAGTTGATCTGCACAAGCTAACCCGGATGGCCCTGAACCAATAATGGCCACTGTTTTTCCGCTACGCTTAAAAGGAGGTTTCGCAACAACCCATCCTTCCTCAAAAGCCTTTTCAATGATCGAAAGTTCAACATTGCGAATAGTAACAGGATCGCGATTGATTCCTAAAACACAAGAATTCTCACAAGGGGCAGGGCAGATGCGCCCTGTAAATTCAGGAAAATTATTCGTTTCAGCTAGCCGGTGATACGCTTCCTTCCAGCGATTGCGATGAACAAGGTCGTTCCAGTCAGGAATAACGTTTGCCACAGGACAGCCCCAGTGACAAAAAGGAGTCCCGCAATCCATACAGCGCGCTGCTTGAAGTTGCAAATCTTCATCAGAGAGGCGTTGAATAAATTCCTTCCAGTGCTTCTTTCTGGACTCAGCGGCTTCTTTGCTGAAATCTTGTTTATTATATTTAAGAAATCCTGTTATATCGCCCATATTATTTAAATACCTGTTCTTCGCGCTCAGTGGCTTCGTCTTCTTTCATCATTTCCCCTAAAACCCGTCGGTATTCCATGGGGAAGACTTTGACAAAGGAAGGAAGACACGCCTCCCAGCGATCTAAAATATATTTAGCTTTTTTGCTTTGCGTATAATCAAAATGTAGCTTGATCATCTTTTTTAATTCGGCAATATCCTTATCCTCTTTGATAAGCTCTAGATCGATCATGGCAAGATTGCATCGACCATCAAGCTTGTTGTCTGGATCATAAACATAAGCGATCCCGCCGCTCATCCCTGCAGCAAAGTTGTTTCCCGTTTCTCCTAAAATAACAACTCGCCCCCCCGTCATGTATTCACAGCCGTGATCTCCAATTCCCTCAACAACAACCCGCGCGCCGCTATTGCGGATCGCAAAACGTTCTCCGACGCGACCGTAAATATAAACCTCACCAGAAGTTGCCCCATAAAGCAAAACGTTTCCACAAATAATGT
>JBAYLJ010000076.1:0-5676 GCA_041664145.1 Candidatus Omnitrophota bacterium
AGCGGATCGCGTCCTTAGGCGTGCGTATTGTCGAGGCTGCTGGCTTTATGGAAATAAAAAAAGGTATCTATACAATCGGCCAGGTCAAGGGTGCTTGTGGCGGCGAGGATATTTACGAGCAGGCCATTGTTGTAAAAATAAAGCAAGGGTTGGCGGTTATAACCGGGTGTGCACATCCAGGGATTACACAGATTGTCGATAAAGTTATTAAAGACTTTGGACAGCCAGTTTCTTGGGTTGTCGGCGGTTTTCATCTCAAGGATGTGGACAGAAAAGAGATTGAGTCTATTGCGTTGAGGCTTAAAGAGATTGGGGTTCAAAAAGTTGTTCCGCTTCATTGCACAGGGAGGGTTGCGCAGGGGATTTTTAAAAATGTTTTTGGTAAGGATTATGTAAGCTTGAAGGAAAAAAGGTTTTTGTGGTTTGGTAAATAGGGATTATTGTTTTTGTAGTATAATCATTTTTACTGTTCTATGAACATACAAAATTATCATTCCATCCTTTTAGCTTTAGGTGCGGGTCTTTGTACGTGGGCGGTGACCGCTCTAGGGGCATCTGCTGTTTTTTTTACCAAAGAATTTAGTCAAAAAATTTTAGATGCCATGCTGGGTTTTGCCGCGGGAGTTATGATCGCGGCATCTTTTTGGTCACTTTTGGCTCCTGCGATCGCTATGTCGCAGGGCGGGAGCATCCCTTCGTGGATCCCCGCAGCATCAGGGTTTCTGCTGGGAGTTGTTTTCTTAAGATTAATTGATAGGGTTCTTCCGCACGTTCATCTTGGCTTTCCAACGTCTGAGGCCGAAGGGGTCAAGACATCATGGCGCCGTAGTACTTTATTAGTTCTTGCCATTACATTGCACAATATTCCTGAAGGGTTAGCGATTGGCGTTGCCTTTGGTGCTGTGGCTGCTGGTTTTCCGCAGGCAACATTATCTGGCGCTATTGCGTTGGCAATCGGTATAGGTATCCAAAATTTTCCCGAAGGATTTGCTATTTCTGTTCCTTTGCGGCGCGAAGGCCTATCGCGGTCTAAAAGTTTTTGGTATGGCCAGCTTTCCGCAGTTGTCGAACCTGTTGCGGCTGTGATCGGTGCTGCAGCGGTTATGATGGCCAAGCCGATTTTACCTTATGCCATGGCATTTGCCGCCGGAGCCATGCTTTTCGTGGTTGTCGAAGAGGTTATTCCAGAGTCTCAGCGCAATGGCCATACGGATTTGGCTACCGGAGGAGCGATGCTGGGATTTGTGGTCATGATGATCCTTGATGTCGCTTTAAGTTGAAAGGAGGTATTGTATGGCAAAGGTTAAGAATGTCGGTGAAGTTTACATTTGTGAGATTTGTGGTAACATTGTTGAGGTTAAAGAGGTTGGCGGCGGCGAACTTGTTTGCTGCCAAAAAGCCATGACGCTAAAAACAAGTTAAAAAAGGAGGAACAATATGGGAACAAGAGGAAGAGAAATCATTGAAGCTTTGGGAATTAAAATACCGGATTTGATCGTGATGCTTAATAAAGCATATGCCGATGAATGGCTAGCGTATTATCAGTATTGGGTAGGCGCGAAAGTTGCTGTTGGTATGCCTAAAGAAGCGGTTGTGGCAGAGTTGACTCAGCATGCGGCAGATGAATTAAGACATGCTGGCATGGTGGCTGACCGTATTATTCAGCTAGGTGGCACCATATTGCTCGAGCCTAAAGATTGGTATGTGCATACCAATTGCGGATACGATAAGCCTGAAAATCCTGATGTTCGTGTGCTTCTTGAGCAGAACATCAAAGGAGAGCAATGCGCGATCAGTGTTTACAAAAAGATCATTGATTATACCAAAGATAAAGATCCGGTGACTTATGATATCGCTCTTCAGATCATGTCTGATGAGATCGAGCATGAAGAGGACCTTGAGGCGATCCAAGATGATATTAAGATGATGTTTGCAAAAAGTAAATAGGTTGTCGCCTGAAGGCAAGAAGACATTTTTTACCCTGCTAGGAATTTTCTAGCAGGGTAAATTATTTTACAGGACTTTTTTTGTTGACAGGAGGAATTTATTTGATAGAATACTGAAAATACTAAATGAGTATTATGGAGATTAATCATGAAAACAATCAATCCTGTCGCTGGTAAGATCTTAGCTGCCGCCCAAACTCGTATGGTCCGTTTTGGATATCACAAGGTTACTATGGATGAAATTGCTAGTGATCTTAAGATGAGCAAGAATACGATCTATTTGCAATTTCCAAGTAAAATTGACATCGCTAAGGGTTTGGTTGCAAATATCAAAGGCAAGATCAATGACTATCAATTAAAAGTCGAGAAGACTGAAAAAGATCCGCTCAAGATCATTTCGTTTAACATTCTTTTCTTGCAGCAGGAGTTAGCGCCGTGGTTTGAGCATTTCTTAAAAGATATTCAGCTTGAGTTACCAGAATTATGGCAGGAGTTTGTTGATTTTCGATCTGAGAAGGTTATGGATTTAGAAAAACTTGTTGCCTCGGGCATCAAAAAAGGGAAATTCCGTCAAGTTAATCCTGCCTTAGCTGTTCGGGCATATTTGGGTGCTGTGAATAATATTATTGATCCGGAGATTTTACAGCAAGAAGGCGTAACCTTTCAGCAGGCGCTGGAAATCGTTATGGATATTTGGTCAAAAGGTATTGTTAAATAAAACAGGGAGGGAAAGATGAAAGCTCTTTTTTTAACACCACAGTTAGGTTCTTGGGCAACGCATGGTCATCATGTTGCTCCTAATCAAATGCACGCACAGTGGGCAGCCTATGCCCGAGAAAAAGGGACGATTCAGCCGGAGGTTTTAGATTGCAAGGCGCTTGAGATGTCTTTTGATGCGATGCTCGATCAAGTGAAGACGAAAAATCCCGACGTGGTTGTTTTAGGTGATATTTTACATTCGTATGGTGGATTTGCGGTGCAGAAATATTTTAATGACACAGCGCATGCTGTGAAAAAGATTCTTCCTGCGACGAAAATTGTTGTGGGTGGGCTATGGTATTCTTTTTTCGGCAAAGAAACGCTTGAGAAAAATTCTGCCATTGATTTTGTTGTTATGGGAGAAGGGGAGATCACCTTTAATGAGCTGATGGTGGCATTAAATAAAGGAAAAACAGATTTTAGCGATATTGCGGGGCTATCTTCTCGTAAAGATGGTTCTGTTGTTTTTGGTCCTGTGCGCGAGCTTATCAAGAGCTTAGACACCTTGCCTTTGCCTGCTTATGATCTTTTTCCTATGGATAAATATGTCGGGCATACGTACTGGAAACCCTTTGCGGAGATTGTGACTTCTCGCGGATGCACGCACGGTTGTACGTTTTGCTACGAGTGGAGTGAGCATGATCCTCGGGCGCTTAAGCATTTTCAACTTTGGCGTTCGAAATCGGCCTTAAAGGTTGTCGATGAAATTGAACTCTTGGAAAAGAAATGTGGAACCAAGGTCGTGGTGATTCAGGAAGACAACTTTAATCTTAATGGAAAACGCGTGAGAGAATTTTGTGAAGAAAAATTAAAGCGCGATCTTAAAATGAAATGGGTGAGCTTAGGATGCGCCAGTGATTGGGTGAGAATGGAAAAAGATATTCCGCTGATGAAGAAGGCGGGCTTGTTTATGGCCGTTTTTTGTATTGAAGTGGCCAGCGATGATGAACTACGTAAACTTGACAAAGGGATCACAGTCGACCAAATATTTAAGACCATCGAGATCCTTCGAAGAAATGACATCGCCATTGTTGGCGATATCATGATCGGGTTTGATTATGATACAGAGGCCATCATCAAAAAGCGTTTTGAGTTTGCGGATCAGGTTGACCCGGATGTTATGTGGGTTGGCTATCTTACGCCACCTCCCGGATCGCCTATTTGGGCAGATGGCATCAAGCGGGGATGGATCGATCCAGACAATCTTGACATGCTTAAATGGGATTTTCTTCATCCTGTTGTTCCGACGGAACATTTAACAATCGAAGAACTTGGACATCTTGGCGCATGGGGCATGCGGGAGTTTTATTCTAAGCCAGGACGCATCCAGCGTATTTTTGAAAGCAATTTTGATGAGTTGGCAAAATTATGCTTTAAAGACGTTATGGCTGGTGTTGGAAAATGGGAAGCTGGGGCTGTTAAAGGCGAAAAACATATCTAGCTTAGGTACGCGGGTATTGTTTTTTTTGTAGAATTAATGCTTTTGAGGCGAAGGATAAAATTTTTTCATTGACAAATGAAGGGGAGTCGTGCATACTTACCTTTGAGTTAAGAAGGGAAAAGAAGACTTAGGCCGGAAGGCAGTCAGGATTTGCCTTGCGGTTTTTTTGTTTTCTTGAAGTGCCATCATTACTCAAGTATTCTTGAAAGGAGGGTAAACACATGGCAAAAGGAACTGTAAAATGGTTTAATAGTCAAAAAGGTTATGGCTTTATTGCACCTGAATCTGGTAAAGATGTCTTCGTACATCATAGCGAAATTCAGGGTGATGGGTATAAATCTTTAGATGAGGGACAAGCTGTCGAGTTTGAAATCGCGGATGGTCCTAAAGGCGAACAAGCCAAAGCTGTAAGAAAAATATAAAAATTAACGGTACGTTGTATTTTTATGGGGCTGATGATCGAAAGATCATCAGCCCTTTTTCTTTGATTTCTTAAGCAATTTTTCCATTCTTAAGATCACGCAAACACTATTCTTGTTGTTGCGTTGTGCTATAATGGCATTTGTTCATCAAAAAGGGGGATCAATGAAGCTAAAAAAGTTCTCATCTAATATCGTCTACTTGTTTATTACAGGTCTTTTAATTGGGCTTGTTTTTTATGCCGGATATCAGGTGTATAGGAAGTATATTTACGAAAAGAAGATTTTACAAGAAATGGTGAAGAGGCTTCAAGCTGATTCGCGCGTTGCAGAAGTTATTGTGACGGATGTTGGCCTTGATGCTGCTACTCAAAAACAAAGAACAACGATTAAATTTCTAGAATTTGACAGCTTAGGCCAACCTTTAGCGCCTAAGTATTTTACCTTTTTGGGCAATCTTATTCAGTTTCAATCGCTTGTGGTACGCTTTAATGACGCCCTTGTTGCCTCTGGGGATAGCCTTAGAGGTAAAAGTGTATTTCTTTTCTGGAAAGCTTTTGTCTTGGACGGATCAAGCACCCAAGAGTATATTATTACCCCTATCGACGAGATCCCTTCTGGGTATAAGATCAAAGGATTATCCAGCGCCTTTGAAAGCGGGATTTGGAAAGAATTTTGGGACTATGCGCTTAATTCCAAAAAGGCATCTATCCGACAAATAAAGAACGCACAAATTGAAGCCCCGGGAACAAAATTCGTTCCTGGTATTGTTTATACCCTTAACATTGAACATGACGGCGGTATCCGCATTGACACTTCCACTATCCCCCCGATCCTTCAAGGTGAGAGAATCTTGTAAGCTTTTTTTGTTTACTGTTTTTTTTGTGGGAGCCGTAAAGCGGTTGTTCTTAGGATTGGGAACTAACCCAGGAAAAAATCTTTTTATACAGCGCTTTGTAGGTTTTCTCTTTTAATAACTGCTTAATGAGAAGGGGATTCTCAAATGCATTTATGTTCCCTTCCTTGCGTGTTATGGAGAAAACATAGCGTCCTGCATATTGATAACGTCGCGTGGCTGCAACGGAAATAGAAAAGTTTTCTTTATCAAGAC
>JBAYLJ010000077.1:0-5653 GCA_041664145.1 Candidatus Omnitrophota bacterium
AGAAAAGAATATGGAAGCTGTCTTGATTTCCAGTCTTTACATATGTTATACTTATTTAGTTTCAAAAATATATCTTTTTAGTAGTACTTTTATCCTAAGAATAAACCAGCTCAGGAAAGGCTTGTGTTGAATAACAAACAAAAAATAAAGGTGTCTGTTTTTTTGGGGACAGCCGTGCTCTTTTTATCCATAATCTCCTCTGCCTTTGCTTCACCGTCGGCTCCAAGCGTAAGCGCAGGAATTCTTCTTTACCAAGAAGGCCAATACCATGAAGCCGTTGAAGAACTTCGAGCAGTACTTAAAGAAGATCCAGAAAATCCACAAGCCTTAAAATATCTTCGCCTCTCTGAACGCTTTTTAGGTACCGCCGAAGAAAATCTTACAAAACAATCTTCACCGGTCTCAACAAGCGCAACAAGCCAAGAACAGATTATCGATGAAACATTAAACAAGCTTGAAGCCCTTAGTGACTTTGAGCAAAATTACCTTGCTCTAAAGAAATCCCCAGCATCAATTTCAAGCAGCCCAGCAATAGCAGCAGAAGAAACCGCCAAGCAAGCAGACTTAGTTATCCCCTCCTCATTAAATCAAAGTTCCGCGCCACAACGAGCAGCTTCCTATGAATCTAAAGAAACCGCGGGGTCTACTATTCCCCGAGGACCTCTTGCGCTTCCGCAGAAAGAAGGCGCCATAGAAACAAAACCCTCCGCCACTTCTATCCACGGAGATATACGCATGGGCTTTGGCTACGAAACCTCAGGCGGTGGAGATTTTATTTGGAAACGCGCTAATTTTAATTTAAATGAAAAAAATTTTAGAACGATTTCTTGGAACCAACTCAACCGTCGAGAAGATACCTTTGACCCGGCCATCTATGATCGCCTAGAATTTAACGTCGATGTGGAACCCCTAGACAATCCCTTTTCTTTTCACACAAACATCGTCATTGACCCTTGGAGCTATGTAGGCAAAACCAATAAAATCTCTTTGGAGTCTGTGGAGGCTGGCCTTACAGGAATCCATGATTCTATCGATGTTCAGCTCTTGTCCTTAGGCAACACTAACTACACGATTAACCAAATCATCGACACTCTTAAAAAAGGTACTCTTGTTGACCTCATTGAATATAAAGTGCGCAATGGCCATGTGCCCCAGCAGACCTTGCATACCAAAGATGGCTGGCAATCCTTCCTGATGCCGGAACTCGAACTCCACCAATGGTTTTGGCCTGTACGAGAATTATGGATGGATTATGAACCCAACGAAAATGTTAAACTTGAGATCTTTCCCTTTGGCCTAGAAGATAAGGCCATGACAACCGATGACCCCCTGCGCCTATCCAACAACAGAACATGGTGGGAAGAGAGTCCTTGGCTGGCAAACTGGAAACAAGGACATTACAATCCCGACGTCACGGACATTTGGGGATGGCCCACAACTCCTGATTTTACCAAAGGCAAGTGGGATGATGCGTTAGCATTTGCAACACGAGACAGCGAAGCACGACGCTTAACAGGCCTTCGCGGCATGTCTGTAGAATTCAGCAAAGATGACACAGAGATCGAAACAACCATCGCGTCTCCAAAAACCCTCTGGCAAGATTACGATAGCTTAAATGCTCTCGCGACAAGTGTACGAGCCAAGCAACATCTCTCTGACCAATTTTATGTCGGTACTCTTGATAATGCGCATCTAGGTTTTGTGAACCAAGACCTTGATGGCTATAACGTGGTAACGGCCTATGATGCAGGCTGGATGCCAACCCCAAGCTCAAAGATCTCTGCCGAATATGCCTTTTCCTTTACCGAACAAGATTTAACAAATAGCGACTACGATTCACGGCAGCGAGGATCTGCTTATGATATGCAACTAGTTGGAACATCTTCCTACTTGTCTGGCGCAGATCAAGATTATTTTGGCATTCAACCTGGCGAAGATGAAACAACCTTTTATAAAACGCGCCTACGCTTATCGCGCATGGACAAAGGCTTTCAATCAAGCCTTTCCACATATCTTGAAACACGCGACGATGAATACTGGAGCCGTCATCTCACGTTTCGGGATCCCGCGAATTTCAAAAATATTACCTTTGACGATATTGATCCGTTCCGCATCGGTAACGGTATTGACTATGACCGCTATGTTATTAACTGGCGATCCGATCTTTCTTTTTTTGACAAACAAATTAAAGGATTAACGGATATCCGTAATGTTCATCAGGCATCAACGAATAAATACGTTGAAACAGTAGCGCGCACAGAGTGGGGATGGGAACCAACAAGCCGTTTTGAAACAAAAACCTTGCTCTTGGCACACCACATTCCTTTAACAACAGGAGGATTCGACCCTTTTATCACAAGACTTTCTGGTGGTGCCATGGCTAACGATGATATGCCTGACGGAGAAGATGCGAGTCTTTACACAGCATCTGCAGGATTAAAATATTGGCTCACCAATTGGCTGGCTTGGGATGGAACATGGGAAAGGACGAACGATTTTACCGTTGCAACCGACAATTATCCAAGAGGCATATTTAATGATACAAGCGTCGCAACCTATACCTCCTATGGAAATATTTATCGCGAAGATTACGCTTTTCTTTACGACCAAGGATACTTCCCCATGCCCCCTTATGAATATCACAACATTTTTCGCACAGGGATTACATTTAAACCAAGCGAGAAATGGGATCTTTATCTTGACTACGCACGCAATCCTTATGAATGGGCCGGACCCAGCGATGATAATTTAAATCATGTTGGGCTTGCTGTGGCTTACACACCAACATCAAGACTTCAAATGTATGCAAAATATACGTGGAGCCGCGTTAACAGCGTCAATGATGTTCTTTATAACAACGGCCAAATTAATTTTCAAAGTCATCACAACATTTTTCTTGAAACGCAATATCTCTTTAAAGATGATAGTAAAATTACAGGTTCTTTTGGCGTAGGTCCTTCCATTTACAACGCCTATGCTTCAGCAACGCCTTATGCAGGCAGCACCACTCCCACCATGGATACACAAAAAATGTTCCGCCTCTTTTACACAAAAAGCTTCTAAACGATTAATAATGAATTAGCCAAGGATGGCTTTGACTTGATGGATCTTGCCGTCATCAAAGACAGGCAAAAGATTACCATCGAGCTCGCGGCCGTCAAGCATGACCTGCACAACGCCATGCTCAATGCCTCGAGGATTTTCAATGGTAATTTCATAAGTACTGCCTCGGAAGAAACGACGCACAAAACAGGTCTTCCAATGTCGAGGAATGGAGGGGTCAATACGAAGGCCGTTATATTCTCGGCGAACACCTAAAAGCCACTCGGTAGCGCACATAAAATTCCAACCGGCCGTCCCTGTGATCCAGCTAAAAGCTCCTTCGCCGTAGCGATAAGGATTTTGAGGGCCGACCAAATATTCCGCATACGCATAAGGCTCAGTTTTATAAAGATCCATGTCTTTTTGCGCATTAGGCATAATCTTTTTCATGGCCTCATAAGATTTGTCTCCGCAACCGATCATCGCATAAGCTACCGCCATAAAGGTCGCGGCATGACAAAAAACAGCAGCATTCTCTTTCGTCCCTTCAGAAAACATGCTGATACGTCCTAAACGCTTGACCCAAGATGAAAAGGCTGGATAAAAAAGCGCTAGTCCATGCTTGCCGTTTAGATATTTATCAACGCTCTTCAAAACAATTTTAAGGCGTTCCCCTTTGGCAACACCAGAAAGAATAGCCCACGCCTGAGTATTCAAAAAAATCTTTCCTTCTTTATCTTTGTGGCTGCCATAAACTTGTCCTTGATCATCGAAGCCGCGCGAATACCAAGCACCATCCCATCCTTTGCTGTTAGTACGCTTATCCATCTCATCCGCCATGGTGCAATATTTTCGCGTTTTTTCTTTCTCTCCAATAAATTCGCATAAATCAACAAGCATGCGCAAGGACCGTACTAAAGCTTGTGCCAACCAAACGCTATCCCCCTTATGTTTAATGCCAGCAGCATCAATGGCATCATTCCAATCCGCATGACCAATCAAAGGAAAACCTCGCGCACCTGTGTCAGAAAAACAAAAGCTTAGATTCTGTTCTAAATGTTCTAAGAAAGTCCCTGTCCCGTCTTCTTGGGCTGGGCCTTTCCAATTTTTATTTTCATGCCAACCGCCAACCCATCTGTCTTTAATATAAGAAACTTTTTCTTGCAATATGCCGCTATCCCCTGTTTCTTTGATGTAAGCGCAAACAGTTGCTGTTAACCAAACTTGATGATCTTTGTTCGGTAAAAATTTATGCGGCCCCACCGTCTCTGACCAACCAGGAGCACATGTTCCGTCGCGACGAATAAGCGAAGCAAGTTTTAAAATCTTTTGACGCGTGAGATCAGAATTAATCGAGACGATCGATTCTGAATCCTGGCAAGAATCTCGATATCCACGACCGCCTGATCCCTCATGGAAAAAGCTCGGCGATCGCGACCAGGTATTACAAACATACATTTGATATTTAAGCCAGACATTCACAATAGTATTAAAATCATTATCTGGGGTCTTGACTTCAATATTTCCTAAGATTCTTTTTCTCCAAAGAGCCTTTGTCTTTTCAAGCTCTTTTTTAGCAAAAGACACTTTTTTATACTTTGCTAAAAGCGCCTTGATGGCACCAACCTTTTCGGTCTGACCTAAAACAACAGTAAATTCAACTTTTTGCCCAGGTTTAAGAGTAACCGCATGCTTAAAAGATCCAATGGAATCTTCGCCAGAGCAAAGAGGAAAATTTTTAAAATTCCCATCAACAACTGCTTCAGGCTTTTCTTCGGAATTATAACGCCCCAAAAAGCTTCTTTTTTGCGTGCAAGCACCTTTGGGCTCAAGCGATGAGGCAAAAAAGATCAGGCTTGAAAAGGGTTTAATGTTCATCCCCTGCCATTGCGCTGTTTTTTTCGCAAAAATTGCTTTTTGTTTTTTATCAAACCAAACACGGTTATAAAGATTCATGATGTTGCGGTAACGAAGTTCTTCATGGTAATCACCGATCAAAAACTCAACATAAGGAAAAATTTCTAATGTCTTTGTCTTTTTTGTTGTGTTCTCTATTGAAGCAAGCCAGACTTCACAATCATCATCTTCAGGAACAAAATAGCTAATCTGTGACTTTACACCATAATACGTTGATTTAATCGTTGTGTATCCTAGTCCATGGTGACAAGCATAGGCGGATGGCTTTTCACGCATGGGTTGATAGGTCGCTGACCAAGCATTTTTCCCGTCGCGGATGAAAAGATATTTGCCTGGTCGATCAACATTGTAGTTTTCTGGTAGCCAACGGGTCACACGGTTGGTTCGACAATCTTTATAAAAGCTATACCCTCCGGCACACTGGGAAATAATAGAACAATAACGATCGTTCGTTAAATAATTGATCCAGGGATAGGGTGTTAAAGGAGACGTGATGATATATTCTAAGCTATCGGGAGAAAAATGACCGTATTTCATAAAATGTTCCTAAGGTTCTTAATAAGTTAATAAATGTTTAAAAGAAGTAAATCGAGAAAGGAGTTTAACATGCAGGATTTTGAAAATCAAGATTTTATTTACGATTATTACCCTACGAGAAACTACTGGCAAAGCTCTATGATACGGTTCGCCTTTA
>JBAYLJ010000078.1:0-5628 GCA_041664145.1 Candidatus Omnitrophota bacterium
AAGGCCTTTTTTCTTAAAAACTATCTCTTATTTTTCTTTATTCTAGCAGTTTGTCCCTCTTTTAGAAATAGCTTCTTTTTCTATCTCTTAGGATGCGTCCGTTTTCCCTTGACCAAGCACAAAGGAATAAATATAATGTCCGTCATGAACAAAGCCTATGCAGCACTAACGATTTTTCTTTTAGCTTACCTGCTGTTTATCTTTTTCCCAAAAAAAAGAACCCTGGTCGCGGCAACATCCAGCGCTAGCTTATTGCTGCTAAGAGTCCTATCTTTTCCCGAGACCTTTTCCGTGATCAATTGGAATGTCATGGGGATCTTTGTCGGTACGCTTGTTGTCGCTGACATCTTTATGGAAAGCCGTGTCCCGGCATTTCTCGCGGAAAAAATTGCCTTTCATGCGCGTAACACAGCCTTAGCTATTTTGGCTATCTGCGCTTTAGCTGGATTTATTTCTGCCTTTGTTGAAAATGTAGCAACTGTCTTGATCGTCGCTCCTATCGCACTTTCCCTGGCCAAAAAACTTAAGATCAATCCAACGCAAATGATGATCGCCATTGCGGTCTCGAGCAATTTACAAGGAACAGCCACGCTGATCGGAGATCCACCCAGCATGCTCTTGGGCGGATTTGCAAAAATGAATTTTGGTGATTTCTTTATTTATAAAGGACGGCCAAGCATTTTCTTTGCAGTAGAATTAGGCGCCTTGGCTTCTTTTGTTGTGCTCTACTATCTTTTCCGCCGTAACACAAAAAAGGCTGAACTCATCTGCCATGAAAAAATACGTTCATGGATACCAACCATTCTTCTCGTTCTCCTCATTGTTTTATTAGCCTTGTCCTCTTTTTGGGACACAGGATTCTCTTATATGGCTGGTATTTTATGCATGGTGTTTGCCGGCATTTCTTTTTTCTGGGAGAAAATGATCAACAAGGGCTCTATTTTAAAAGGCATCAAAAAGCTAGATTGGGACACGACCTTTTTTCTCATGGGTATTTTTATCCTTGTTGGCGCAATCACGCTCACGGGATGGATCGATCAATTTTCACAACTTTTATCAACGCTTATCGGTAACAATATTCTGCTTGGATACATCCTCATCATTGTCTTGTCTGTTGCGTTGTCTGCCTTTATTGACAATGTTCCCTTCTTGGCTGCTATGCTGCCGGTGGCTCTCACGGTATCCCAAAACCTTCACATCCGGCCAGAACTCTTTTTATTTGGTCTTTTGATCGGGGCAAGCTTAGGCGGCAACATTACGCCCATTGGGGCTTCAGCTAATATTGTGGCTTGCGGGTTGCTTAAAAAAGAAGGGTATTCTGTATCCTTTAAAGAGTTCCTTAAGGTCGGTCTTCCCTTTACCTTTGCTGCAGTTTTAACGGCGAGTATTTTTGTTTGGATCGTCTGGGGAATGTAAAAAACTGTCTATCCTGACGCTGACTGAATTCCCTGAACGACTTCAGGGATAATTCCTTTTTTGACATAAATAGGACGAATTATTTTTCGTAATTCCGGCAGCTTCATCGCAAAACCTAAAGAGCCTAGAATACAGCATGCGCCTCCTAAGCATAAAGTCCACGGCGCACCGATCTTGCTTGCAAGGCTTCCCGCAACTAAACTGCCGAAAGGGACCATGCCCATAAACGCCATGGCATAAAAACTCATCACGCGTCCACGCTTATCCTCATCGGAAATGGTCTGCAAAATAGTATTGCTGGCCGCCATCTGAACCATCATAAAAAAACCAGCCATAAAAACAATGCTTAACGAAAACCAAAAAACACGAGAAAAAGAAAACGCGACAAGCCCGACACCAAACATGCCCGAGGATATAGCAATCATCTTTCCTAGCCCAACAATACTCTTTCTGCTAGCTAAATAAACAGCGCCGGTGAGCGCTCCTGCGCCGGCCATGGCAACAAGCAAGCTCAAAGTTTGTGGTCCTCCTAAAAAAATATCACGTGCAAAAATAGGCATCAAGATCTGATACGGCGTCCCCAAAAAACTCACAATACCAAGCAAAAGAAGAATATGCCAAATAGGAGCAAAATGGGTCACGTAAACAAACCCTGTTCTGAGTTCCGTTAAGAAATTGAACCTTTTATGTTGCGCATTGCTCGGACGAATCTGCATGGCTAAAAGACAAAAAACAACAGGACCATAGCTTAAGGCATTAACCAAAAAACATAACCCCTCACCTACCGTCGCAATCAAAATACCGGCTATCGACGGTCCGATCAAGCGTGCCAGATTAACAATCGAAGAATTAAGAGCAATCGCATTGCTCAAATCTTCTTTGTTGTCTACCATTTCTATGGTAAACGCTTGACGAATAGACATATCAAATCCATTAACGATGCCAAGAAAAATGCTCAAGACAACAATGTGCCATATAGCAATCTGGTTGCTTAAAACTAAGAAGGCCAATAAAGATGCTTGCAGCATAGACAATGCTTGCGTCAGCACCAAGGCTTTGCGCTTAGGGTATCTGTCAGCAATGATACCCGCCACAGGAGAAATAAAAAAGGCGGGAACTTGTCCTGCAAAACCCACAACCCCCAGTAGCAACGGAGAATGCGTCATGCGGTAGACAAGCCAGCTAAGAGCGATCTGCTGCATCCACGTACCGACCAAAGACAAGCTTTGGCCTGTAAAAAAAAGGCGGTAATTGCGATTTCTTAAAGCACGAAAAATATTTCTAAAATCCAGCATAAAGCTCCGGCTTTTTATGGATGGCGATATCTGAAAACCTTAACCTTCTCTACCGTGACCATTCCTTCCACGATCACTTCATCTAGAAAGGGTAACAATTTATTAAGGTTTTCTTCTGAGTCAATAATCTCAATGACAATGGGTGAATTGTCGGAAAGGCTTAACAGCTTGGCCGTATGCATATGGCTATCTGCTCCAAACCCCATAAGTCCACGCACAACCGTAGCGCCAGATAGCTTAAGGTCTTTGGCTTTTAAAACGATCTGCTCATAAAGCGCTTTACCCTTGTGCCTTTCTGTTTCTCCAATAAAAATTCTTAACGCCATTCCTTCTTCTGAAAATTTTGGCACCTGTCACCTCCTATTTTAAAATACTCATCACGTACTTTGAAAGTACGAATCCAACAAACACCAAAACGATTCCCGCGATATTGGTAATCAAGACATTCCAAAAGGCTATTCTCATTTCTCCGTCTCTGATCAAATTAAAATTCTCAAGAGTAAAGGTAGAAAAAGTTGTAAACCCGCCGAGAATACCAACAAGCACAAACATGCGAATGTTAGGCGAAAGAGTAGAGCGATCAAACAATCCCCACAGCAAGCCTATAACGAGCGATCCGGAAAGATTCACAACCAACGTACTCAAGGGAAAAATGCCTTTTGACCATTTGACATCTAGGCTTGAAACAAGGTAGCGAAAAATTGTCCCGATCGCTCCACCTAAACCGATAAAAAGCAACCTCAACATAAGTCAAAAACTCCTTTCTCTTTTCGTAGGAGTCATCAGCCATCTTGAGGCGGTCTACGGCGAACTCCATCGCCAACCCATCACGCTAACTTTTCTTATTATACGACACGAAAAAACAATATCAACAATATGTCCCTTACTGCTTGTTTCCTGACGCTCTGATCAGATGATAAGCCATACACGTCGTCAAAACGATTAAAACAAAAAAGATCATTATTAAGTAAAGAATGTTTAATTTCTCAAATAACGCATTATGCACCCCAACAAAACCAAATAAAATAAAAACAATAGCCGAAAACCATTTGATAGATCTCTCAGGAAAATGTTTCCGCAAGACAATACCAGCCATAATACCAAGGCCATCGGCTACCACCATCCCCAAGGTCGTGCCCATGAGGACGCTGAACATATTCTGATATTGAACAGCAAGGCTAACGGTAGCAAGCTGTGTCTTATCCCCTATTTCAGCAAGGAAAAAAGCTATTCCCACCGTCACGATGGGTCCAAAACGGCTTATTTCTTTATCTTCCCCGTCAAGCTGATCTCCTTTAATAGTCCAAAGCCCAAAGACAATAAATGACAACGCAGCAACTAGAGAAATAATATGTATCGGAATGATTATGGTTAAAAAGCGTCCGACAGCGACAGCAAGCGCATGGTTAATAACCGTCGCTAAAAAAACTGCGATTAAAACTTTGGAAGCGCTATAGCGCGTAGCGAAAGCCATAGCCAAAAGCTGGGTCTTGTCACCCATTTCAGCTAAAACTACAAAAATAAATGATGCAATAAAGGCAGCCACTGAAACTTTCCTTTCTTAAATGAAATGATATTATACTGCTCCCCATTAATAGACTCAAGATTTAAAGATAGAATAAATCTCGTAAAAAGGTGACTTATCCTGTATTAAAGAAATAGACGTCCTAATCCATTATTCTGCATGTGGTTACAGTGCACCCTTGTATTCAAGATAGCTATCAAAAATCTTAGGCCCAAGACTTTATTTTATTTCTAAAAATGTTTAAAAATATTCTCTTTTTATTCTAATGTAACCTATTATAGACAAACGAGTTAAGATTATATGTCTCCTACCCTTGTAAAACGCTTTCTAGCATGCTATATTCTAATTGTTGATTGAAATGATTCGCTCTTTCATACAGTCGAAAAGGTAAACTACTCGAAAGTGTAGGGCACAAAGCCGTGAGCCTGAACTTCCCTAAAAAGAAGAAGGTTGTCTGGTTACCGTGAATCATTAACGCAAATAAAGCGTTGATTACGTAGATTTTAAAAGCCCTTCGAAAATTTTCTTTCGAAGGGCTTTTTTTATGAAAGGAGCATCACCATGAACATTCGCTATTTTAAAAGAATAACAAGCCTCCTCCTCTTAATTTTTGCTTTCTGTTCATTTGCCGAAGCCGGTCAAAGCGCATCAAGATCCTACAGGATGTCTGTAACGGTCCCTGCTAGAACTTATTTTCCGACAATGACAGGGCCATCAGCAAAGATACAAGATCAAGAAATGCAAATTGCTATGGAAGAGGATGTCCGCGAGAACCAAATTGTAATGGTCAAGACAGCGATCGCCAAATAACCTACCCTGATCGCCTGATACCTATTTCAAGAACACCATTGACTAGTAATAATTGATTATTTCTTTTTGACTGGAATATAAAAAAGATACGTTGTGCCTTCCTGTATCTCAATTTCATTCTTGATCTTTATGAGGGGGATGTATTCCACAGGAATTGAATTAACATCAAAAGAGATCTCATGCTTTCCAGCAGAAATACCTGAAAACGAATAGGCTCCTTCAAAATCAGTTAAAACCTCTTCTTTGCCATCAAGAGTAATCCTGACATCAGGCAAAAGTTCATCTTTTGCATCAGGCTTTTTATTCTGATTAACATCATAATAAACAACGCCATAAATTCCCGATTGCGTCGTTAAACCAAAATTGGCTTTCGCAACACCATAAGGAACGATCTCAACATTCTGATAAAGAGGAGTTGTAAAAACATACCCCTGAGGAATGCTGTCGAAATCAAGCCCCACCTGAACTCGTTTGGCCTTGACCTTAATAAGATATCGTCCGTCAGATCCTGTGGTTGTCTGTTGTTTTCCCACTTGAAGCATAACATCAGGAATGCCTTCTTCTCCAGGATCCTGTTTGCGG
>JBAYLJ010000079.1:0-5623 GCA_041664145.1 Candidatus Omnitrophota bacterium
CGCACCAAAGCCCGCGCATAGACATCGCCAGTCACGGCTAAAGAAATAGGAACATGATAGAACTGCCACATTCCAGAAGAGTATTCAATCCGGACATCGCGTTCGAGTTGACTTGCGCGCGCCACAGGGCCGACGAGCCCTAAACTTTTCGCGTCCTTTGCAGAAAGGATCCCTGTTCCTTCAAAACGTGCGAGAACCGAGGGCCGAGAAAACAAAAGATCGCTGACCTCTTCAAATTCTTTTTTATATTTCTTAAGCTTAGAACAAAAATCTTCAGCCAAGAATGCATCCATATCAAATAAAACGCCTCCTGGACGGCATAGTCCCTTACCAAAACGATTCCCCGTTAAGGCCAGCAATAAATTCAAATAATCTCCCCGCATGCGGCCAAAATACGAGCTCGTCGGTAGAAAACCCGCATCCATGCCCAAGGCGCCCAGGTCACCCACATGATTTGCCAATCGTTCCAATTCCAAAGCCACGGCGCGAATCGCCTGGGCTCTGGGTGAGATCATAGAGCTTGTCAACGATTCAACCACCTCACAAAATGCCGTCGAATGCCCGATCGATGTATCCCCTGCGATCGATTCACTCAAAAGTACGCTACGCTTTAAATGATTTCCACTCATCATCGGCTCAATGCCGCGATGCTGGTATCCTAGCTGAATTTCCAAATGCATGATCTCTTCGCCATGACATTGAAAACGAAAATGTCCAGGCTCAATAATACCGGCATGCACCGGGCCAACGCCCACCTCGTGGATTTCCTCACCGTCAACAGAATAAAAAGGATAGGCGCCGGGAATAGGTTGCTTGGCGATATCCGCCCAAAGATCAGCAACACCGCGATAATTGCTATGGTACCTTAAAGGCTTAAGCCACGGATGCCCCTGAGGAAGGATCGCCCACTGCTCTGCAATTTCACGTTCAAAGCTATGGGCGGCAAGGAACTCTTTGGTCAAAGATTCATACTGTGGATGTTCCGCGAAGATCATTGTTGAAAATATCTGTAGCTGGGGCTCTTCTTCCACCCCCAAGATCGCAAATAACCGCACACTCCCTGCGTTCTCCAAGCTACCAAAAAAGTTCATCAACCGCGCATTGTTATGACAACGGCGGAGAATTTCCAGCCGAAATTCTTTTTCCGACAAAATGGGAACATCTCTTAAAGAAATATTGCTGCCATTAAACAATTCCATAAATGCCTACTCATTTCGAGCCAGGGAAATCCTGGCCTCATTTTCTTTATGCCCCTATGAGGACTACGGCTTCATGAATAACTTTGCTCAAAGGTGTTGGCATCCATAAACCAAAAACAACCAACGCCACGGCTGCCGCTGCGATAACAACGTTCATGAAGAAATCTTCTTTTTTAGCTAAAACTGGCTTTGTGGGGTCTCCATAAACAAGACCCAAAACATTCTTGGCAATGCCAATAAACATCAGGCCCAAACATATCACGGCGATCCCTACCAAGGCATAATGCTTAGAAATGACAGCCGCATTAAGGATCATCAGCTCGCTATGAAATGTTGCAAAAGGAAACATACCCGTTCCGGATAATAACGCTATGATCAAGAATACACCCGTCACAGGATAAACGTGAATGACGCCTTGAACATCGTTACCGCGCGATAACCCGTATTTTTGCGCAACAGATCCAGCGGTCAAGAACATCACGACTTTTGCTAAGGCATTATTGATCATATGAAACAATGCCCCAAAAATCCCAACGGGGCCCAAGCCCAACCCTAAAATTAATATCCCCATGTGCTCGATCGAAGAATAAGCAAAAGACCTTTTAATATTCTTTTCGCTTAAAATAAAGACAGCGGGAACAACAAGCGACAAAACGCCCATAAAAAGGAAGATCGAAGTAAGAAAATCGCTCAACCCTGTTTTAAAACAGATCTGGCTTACCCGTATCAAGGCTAAAAAAGAACACTGCGTCAACCCCCCGGCCATGAGAACCGCCACCATACCCGTCGATTGGCCATAGGCCTCCGGCTTCCAGCTATGCATCGGGGCAAGCCCCATTTTGCAACCATACCCAACCAAAAGAAAAATAATGCTTAGCTTGAGCCAATTGACAGACAGGCTTGATGCGCCGCTTAAAATCATCGGTAAAAAGAGCGTATTAAGATCATGCGCCGCAATAGCAAGAAAAAATGTTCCCATGAGTGCCAAGGCGATGCCAACCGAGCACACCAACAAATATTTCCAGGTGGCCTCCAGGCTTTCGCGATTACGATGAAAACTGATCAAGGGAGCGCTAAGCAATGTTGTTGTTTCGACCGCCACCCATAAAAGCCCCATATGATAACTGACAGATACCAACGTCATCATGGATAACAAAAATAACAAACACGTAACAAAAATACGGTTTCTTCTTTGTTCGTGTTTAAAATAGCCGACCATAAAAATAGACACAGACAAAAAAAGAAAGCTCGTAACCGAAAGTAAAAGCAAGCCGATAGAATCAAGCACTAAATAACCGCTGAATTCCGATGGTGGAAGATGCGTCCAGAATGATGCGACGATCAAAACATGCAAAAAAGAAACGGCACATAAAAGCCAGAGCCTAAACATCTTTCGCACCGGAAACAATGCGGCAAGCGCGCCAACAAATGGAATCGCAACGACCAAGAATAACATTAAAGCCTTTCCCCTGTTTTAGAACGAATGAGGGTGTCCGAGGTTCGTTCAAATTCTTCATTAATATGATTGAGCACGATCGCCATAATAAAGACAGCAACAAAAATATCCAGAAGAATGCCCATTTCAATCAAAAACGGCATGGCTTCAAACAACGAGAGCGCAAAAAGAAATATCCCGTTTTCGATCACCAAATATCCTAAAACCTGCGTCACCGCCCGCGTGCGAGTCACCATGATCATAAAGCCTAAAAGGATCGTCGCCAAGGAACACGGCAACACGAGATCCGAAATTAATTTGCCCGGTAACGTCAACGACAAAGAAATCCAAAAAGCACCCGCGATCAACAATGCTCCGCAAATGATCGAGGCTCCAAGCCCTATCACGGGTTTCACCTCCGAACGCATTGAAATATGCCGAATAGCCCAAAGTAAAATATAAGGAACCAGCGCGGCCTTCAATATGACCGTACCAAGAGAAAGCATGATGTCGCGACCTGAAAGAGCATCCGCATGAAGAAATAAAGGCACAAGGCTCAAAACAAAAGCTTGTAAAGTAAAGATCCTGATGATCCCAACAATGCGGTAAGTCGCTAGGATAGCTAGCGAAGAAAATACGATCAAAATACAGCTTGCATCGATCCAGGTTGTCATCGGCTTACGCCCTCCACAAGGTTACAACAAGACCAAAAAATGCTAAGGCAAAAGCAATTAACAAAAGATGTCTTATGCGATTAAGGCGAAGACGTGCCATGGAAGACTCAATAACGCCCACTAAAATAGCCAGCCCCGTCATCCCAGTTAAGAAGATCAATATATCCTTCGTCGGATGCCCTGTTTGCACAGGAATGATAATGGGAACCAGGATCCCAGCAAAAACAAATAGCTTGATCGCTGACGCATAAAGAATATAAGCCAAGTCAACACCGCTGTGATCCAAGATCATGACCTCATGGATCATGGTCAGCTCAAGATGAGTGTCTGGATCATCAACAGGAATGCGACAATTTTCGGCGAGGAAAACAATAAAAAGACTCGCCACGACCAAAAGAAGTGCCGGCCCTAAAAGCCTCCAAGACATCGGGATATCCGCGCCGATCATCTGAGATAAAGAAATGCTATGGGCCAAAAGGACAAGCGTAATAAAATTCATAAACAACGCTAATTCCGACAAACACGAAAAAAATGCTTCACGGCTGGCCCCTATTCCTTCAAAGCTTGATCCAGTATCAAGAGAAGCCGAGATCATAAAGAACCTGACCAAGGCTAAGAGATAGACAACCAGTAGAATGTCTCCGGGAAATTGCACAGGAGCTTTAAACAGACCCAAAGGAACCATAAGAGATAGGACAAGCGTAGCCCCAAGGCTTACAACGGGGGCAAGACGAAAAACCCATGTTGTGCTTGGGCTATAGATGCATTTCTTGTGAAGAAGTTTTACCAGATCAAAATAGGGCTGAAAGGCCGAGGGTCCAGTTTTTCCCGCAAAGAAGGCCTTGACCTTTGCGATCACGCCAACAAAAAAAGGCGAAAGCAAAAGAACGATCAGCCAATGGAGAAAAATCGAAAATATCATCGTTAGCATAAAACTTTTAACCTCTTCCCTATAACGTTATTTTAATTTCCAAACTAATAAAAATATTAAAAACAAAAAAATGTACATCAAATACATCTGGGTATAACGCATACGACCAATATCAATTTTCCTCGAGACATTCGTCAAGAGAGAAAATAAAGGCTGAAAGACCTTCTCTTCTGATGCATCATGAACCGAAGAAGACATATGTGTTTTACTTGGAAAAGCTCCTTTAACGTGTTCACCATGACGACGGACCATCAATACATTCTTGACAAATGTGACGATCAGCCGGGCAAAAGAAGAAGAGGTGTATTGAAATCTGGCTGATACCTGCGTAAAACCGCAACTCCACGTTTCCCCCACCCGCATGGGCAAAGGGCCCAGGAGAAGCCGACGGACAATCATCAGCCCCAACATTAAAGCAAGGAACAAAAAAATAATGCCAATAACCATCGCTAGCGGAATGAAAACTTGATCAAGATGAATAGTTGCAAAATCAACGTGCGCTAAGTACGCACCGCCTACAAAGGTAAACCGGGCCATGGCTTGAGGAGCAAGACCGATCCAAATGCATAATCCCGCAAGGATCATCATAGGAACAAGCATCCATTTTGATGTCGTCTCGCGATGAGCAGTCTCCGTGTCTACGCCATCGAGCATTGTCCGCGGCTTGCCTAAAAAAACAGTCCCATAAACTTTGCTAAAACAAGCCAAAGCCAACGCGCCCATTAAGGCAAGCGACAAAATTCCCAAGGAACAAGAAATGACCCCTGGCAGAGGAAGCCCAAAGAGTCCTTGAAAAAGACCGAAATAAATAATAAATTCGCTGATAAATCCATTAAACAACGGCAACCCGCAGATAGATAATGCCCCTATCATAAACAAGGCGCTTGTCACGGGCATGGTCTTGGCGAGGCCTCCAAGCTGATCCATCTCGCCGGAATGCGTCTTTTGGATAACAGATCCCGCTCCCAAGAACAAAAGCCCTTTGAAAAGTGAATGGTTCAAGACATGCAACAATCCGCCGCCAAAACCAAGAACCGCAAGAAATGAATGCTGGTGACTTCGTCCCAAGAGCCCGACGCCTAATCCAAGGGCGATAATGCCGATATTTTCAATGCTGTGATACGCCAACAACTTCTTTAATTCATGTTGTCCTAAAGCATAAAGAACACCCATCACGCCAGAAATAACGCCAACGGCCAAAAGAAGATATCCGCACCAATCCGGGAGAACTCCCACGATCCACAAAATACGGCAAATCCCATAAATCCCCATTTTAATCATCACGCCTGACAAAAGGGCTGAAACATGCGACGGTGCAGCCGGATGGGCGTGCGGCAACCAAATATGCAAGGGGAGGAATCCTGCCTTGACCCCAAAACCAACC
>JBAYLJ010000080.1:0-5531 GCA_041664145.1 Candidatus Omnitrophota bacterium
ATTTTTAAATTAATAAAGGATGGATTGTATGGACAAAAAAAGAATTCTTATCATTGGAGACGAAGAGTCAATTCAAAAAGTTTTAAAGGCACGGTTAGAAAAGGCAGGCTATGATGTTCATTTGGCCTCCAATGGAACGGATGGCATGAAGGCTGTTAAGAAAATCAAACCACACGTGATTATTCTTGATGTCATGCTTCCTGATGTCAATGGATTTGATTTGTGCAAGCAGATTAAAGAACTGGACGCTTTTTTTAAGGTTATTATTTATACGGGTAAGCTGGAAGCTGTTGATGCCCGCCGAGCCAGGCAGGCAGGGGCAGACGATTTCACCGTCAAGACGGTTGATTTTAAGTATCTTTTAGAATCAATCACAAGATTAACGGCTTAATTCCTTTCATGGATTCAGGGGCTCTTACAGGTTTTACGCTAAGGGCCCTTATTTTACGTTAAAGAATATGCGACTTTGGATAAAGAATTTTATCATGATCTTTTTTCTCTGCACTCTTTGCGGATGTGATTTCATTTACGGGATCTTGCAAAAAGAAGGGGCGCAGGAAAAGAAAATTTTAGGATCTGTTGTCCCTTCCGTTTACAATAAAGACGTTGAGTATGTGCAGAAACTTCTTTTGGTTCATGGGTTTAGCCCTGGGAGAATTGATGGTAAGCTTGGGGGAAAGATGCGGGAGGCCATTGCTAAATTTCAAGCAGACAAAGGGCTTAGCGTGACACGCTTTATTGATGATCAGACCTGGGAGGCTTTAAATATTCTCACGGCGACGGGGCTTGTGGAAGACGGGGAACTTAATTTTGTTGTTATTCAGGAGATCTTGAAGGCAGGCGGATTCTATTCAGGGAAAATTGATGGAAAAACAGGGCCAAAGACACAGAAATCTATTAAAGCTTTTCAAAAGGCCAATGGGTTAGACCCTGATGGTAGAATTGGCCCAAAAACATTATCTAAGCTTAGCGATTTCTTGTTAAGCCATTAACAAGCTAGGGAGTGTTTTCACCTTGCACATAAAATTTAAATTGCATATAATAGGACAAAAATCGGAGGAACTTTGAAACATTATGATGGTGTTATTTTTGATTTAGACGGGGTGGTCACGAAAACAGCCATGGCGCATGCTCTTTCATGGAAAGAGATGGTCGATGAATACTTAAGGATGCGGGAGCAAAGAGACGGAGAGCCTTTCAAGGAATTTACATTTGATCATGATTATCGGCTGTTTGTCGATGGCCGGCCTCGGTATCAGGGTGTTGAGAGTTTTCTAAGATCGCGCGGGATCAGTATTCCCGCAGGTGATAAGGATGACCCTGCAGGCAAAGAAACGCTTTGTGGTTTGGGCAATGAAAAAGATGTACGTTTTAAAATGATTTTAGAAGAAAAAGGCATTGAGGTTTATGAATCAACGGTTGCCTTAATTAAAGATTTGAGAGCCAGTCGTGTTCGCGTTGCTGTAGCGTCTTCGAGCAAAAACTGCCATCCGATCTTAAAAAAAACAGGTCTCGAAGAACTTTTTGAGGCACGTATTGACGGAATTGTTTCTGCGCAGCTTGGCCTTAAAGGAAAGCCAGAGGGGGATATTTTTGTTACGGCCGCCAAGCACATTCATTGTCATCCTGATCGTTCGGTGGTTGTTGAAGATGCAGTTGCGGGTATTCAGGCTGGAAAAAATGGAGGTTTTGCCTTTGTGATCGGCGTTGCTCGTCAAGACAATGATCAAGACCTTAAAGAGGCTGGCGCGGATATCGTTGTGAATCATTTTCGTGATGTGAATGCAAAGAAAATTGATCAGTGGATGGAAGAAAAAGAAAAGAGAGCTATCCTATGAGCTCGTGTAAGCTTTATAAAGATATTTATATTATTGAAGCTCTTCGTACTCCGGTGGGAAGCAGCCTCAAAAGCCTAAAAAGTTTTTCAGCCGCTTTCCTTGCCTCTGTTGTGATCAAGGAACTTATCAATCGTCAAGCGCTGATAAAAAATAATATTGACGAAGTCTTTTTAGGAAACACTGTTTCTGCGGGTACGGGGCAAAATATTGCACGGCAGGCGATCGTCTTGTCGGGATTGCCGTATTCAACGCCAGGGGTTGTTGTTAACAGCGTTTGTGGTTCTGGGCTTGAGGCTGTCATTATGGGGTGTCGGGCTATCTTTTGTGACGGCATGGATCTTGTTTTAGCTGGAGGGTCTGAGAGCGCCTCACAATGTCCCTCCTTGGTTTACGGCGATGGTCAAGCGCCCGTTGACAGCCTTGTTCATGACGGGCTTTGGTGTGTGATGAGCGATCAACACATGGGGCAGCTTGCAGAAAATTTAGCCACAAAATATCAGATTTCAAAAGAAGAACAAGATGCTTTTTCTTATCAGAGCCATGTCAAGGCCGTGAGCGCGCAGGAACATGATCAATTTAAGCAAGAAATCGTTGTAGTCAAAAAAGACGATGGAAGCTTTGTGGATAAGGATGATCGCCCTCGAAAGAATGCGAGCTTGGAAAAGATGGGGAGAATGCCATCAGCTTTTCAAGAAGAGGGGACCATTACGGCTGCCAATGCCTCAGCGCCGGCGGATGGGGCGGCCATTCTTCTTTTGGCTTCTTTTGAAGCTATTGAGAAATTCCATTTGTCCAAGCCAAAAGTTAAGATATTGGGCTATGCCTCTATTGCCCTTGAGCCAGAGCGTTGCTTTGAAGGGGCCACCATTGCCATCGAAGAATCTTTGAAGGTGTGTAATCTTTCTTTAAAGGATATTGATCTTTTTGAGGTTGGCGAGTCTTTTGCCTCTCAGGTTGTCTGGACGCAAAAGCAGCTTAACATCGCCGATGAAAAGCTTAATATTTGTGGTGGGGACATTGCCTTAGGACACCCTTTAGGATCAACAGGAGCTCGGCTCTTGGTGACCCTTATTCACTCCCTTGAGCGCGAGAATAAGAAGCGCGGGCTTGTGTCTATTTGTTTTGGTTCAGGTGGGGCCATCAGCATGGTTGTGGAACGCATATAACGTCCTGCGGAAAAAATGGTAGAATTTTTTATTAGGATAAAAAGCGTTTGACTCTTTGCGCAATGGCCAAAGAAGCGGTGAGCCCCGGGGATTCGATCCCGATAAGATTAATAAAGTTTTTAAAGCCCTTTTTTGTTTCTTCCTCAATCACAAAATCACTAAAATCCGTTCCAGGGGCTTGAAGCTTAGCTCGCATTCCAGCCGTATCGGCAACAAGATCTTCCAAGGTAAGGCTTTTAAGAAAGCGCGAAACAGATTCTACAAAGGTTTGTTTGTCGTTATCATCGATCGTATAATCAATTTCTTTTGCGTAATGGGCGTCGGGCCCTAAGCGCAGGCCGCCTGCCAAATCTGGCGTAATGTGAATCCCTAGGTCTGTTTTGCTTGCGGGTGGATAAACAGGATGCGTGATAGAAAATTTCTTAGGATCGCTGATGCGAAAATATTGTCCTTTGTTGTAATGAAGTTTATAGCCAAGGGCATCAATATTAAAGCCGGCTAGTTGAGCCACGTGATCCGCCTGAAGGCCAGCGGCATTGATTAAGAATTTTGTTTCAAAGGAAAATAATTCCCCTCCCGGCTCTTTGACGGTCACTTCGTATCCGTGACCCTTTTTTACGATCCCTACCACTTCAATCCCAAAGCCGATCTCCGCGCCAAGGCGCTGTGATTGCTCGCAAAAGGATTTCATCAGCTGATGAGAGTCAACAATGCCTGTGTCAGGGCACCAAAGGCTTTCTTGGGCCTGGACGTCGGGTTCAAGAGCCCTTAACTCATCTTTAGTTAAAAAGCGAAGATTGTTAACGCCGCTTTCCGCTGCGTTATTTTTGATAGATCCTAGTTTTTCAGCTTCTTCACTGTTGCAGGCAACGAGCAGCTTTCCGATATTTTTATGAGGGATTTTATTTTTTGCGCAAAAAGCGTAGAGAAGCTTTTTACCTTCAATACAAAGTTTAGCCTTCAAGGAATCTTTAGGATAATAAAGTCCTGCGTGGATCACTTCTGAATTTCTTGAAGATGTTTCTCGCCCGAAGGAGTCATGCCTTTCAACGACAAGAATATCGTCATATTCTTGGGACAGCTCAAAAGCGATAGCCAGCCCGCAGACGCCAGCGCCAATAACGGTAATATTAATTTTTTCCATAGCTGAAGTATTTTACACAACTTAAGATGAAAACCAAAGGGAAAATTAAATTATCAAAAATGTCCTTTCTTGTGATAACATAAAAAAATTATCGCTGAGGTAAGAAGGAGGGGCAGATGATTTCTGAACAACAAAGTAAAAAAGAAACGCTAAAAAATATTGGGCTACAGATGATTTTGGCCGCTCGCACCGCCCCTAAAGGCAGGGGGCAGGATACTTTTACTTTTTGTTTAGCAGAAGGAAAGGATATCCAAAAGATTTCTAAAGTTATGAAGGAGCTTGGACAAAAATATGACGCGCCAGCTTTTTTACGCGATGCAGAAAATATTTTATCAGCTTCGGTTATCGTGCTTTTGGGGACATCAATAAAGCCTATGGGTTTGAAGAAGTGCGGCATGTGCGGCTTTAAAAATTGTGAAGCAAAACCAAAAGGAACGCCGTGTGTGCTAAACACCGGTGATCTTGGGATTGCTATTGGTTCAGCGGTCAGCGTTGCCGCAGATCGTCGCGTTGACAATCGCGTGATGTATACGGCAGGGCAGGCAGCTCTTGAGCTTGGGCTTTTGGGAAAAAAGGTAAAGAACGCTTATGCCATTCCTTTATCGGCTATGTCGAAAAATCCTTTTTTTTGACAGAAAGTAGTAAATTATTTTGAGGCCGTTGGGAGAAGCTCTTTGATCTTTTCTAGCAGGATGGGGATGTTCAGAGGTTTGATGAGATAGATATCTGCGCCAACATCATGGCCGATTTGCTTATCTTTTTCGCTATCACGCGAGGTCAGCATAATAACAGGGATGTGTTTGTGCTTAGGATCATTCTTTAATAATTGGCAAAGATTATAACCATTGATAATGGGCATCATGACGTCGAGGATGATCAAGTCTGGATATTTCTTCATAGCGAGCGCAAGGCCATCAGCCGCCTTACTTGCCGTCAAAATATTGTAGCCACTCTCGGGAAGTTTTTTCTCAAGGGTTTTGACCTGAAGGATGTCATCATCGATGACTAAAATGGTTTTTTGATCGTTCTTTTTGATCACCATAATATTTTATAGTGTTTTAAAGGTAATTTCAATAAAAGATTCCAGCGTAAATAAAATTATTTTATGTGTACCATTTGTGCTAAAATGATTTTTATTCATTTAAGGCAATAATTTATTAATGTCATGAAAGATAAAATTCTCTCCAAGCAAAAGATCGCGCAAGTTAGCCAGTCTCAAGAAGTCGCATCTCTACGTAAAATTGTCGACCTGACCTCTTCAGGGCTCGACCTTCGTTCTATTCTTTCCGAAGTGGTCAAGATCGTGAATGAAATAACTTATGCAGATTCTGTTCTTCTTTATCTTGTTGACGAAAAAGAGAAAAATCTTATTCTTATGGCATC
>JBAYLJ010000081.1:0-5523 GCA_041664145.1 Candidatus Omnitrophota bacterium
CCCCGCTCGATCCCGATCTTCATCAGCTCGCCGACACCGTCTTGATCGATGGTTCCAAAAGGATCATCTGGCAAGATCTTCTTGGCGATATAATCCTGCAAGAATCCGCCGATATCATCTCGTGAAAAACCAAAACTCATCTGCGTTAAATCGTTGGTACCAAAACTGAAAAACTCGGCAACCTGAGCAAGCTTACCAGCCTGCAAGGCAGCTCGAGGGATCTCGATCATGGTTCCAAACATATAATTGAACTTCTTTAAACTATATTTTACACAAGTTTCCTTGTAGATGCGGTCAACGATGACTTTCTGGTCCAACAGTTCTTTTTCCGTGCAGACCACAGGGATCATGATCTCTGGATTAACTTTTTTACCAGCCTTCACAAGCTCTGCCGCTGATTCCAGAATGGCCCTGACCTGCATTTCCGTTACTTCTGGATAAGTGATGCCTAAGCGAACGCCGCGGTGGCCCATCATCGGGTTGCTTTCTTTTAAACCTTCTCCGCGTTTCTTCGCTTCTTCAACGCTGATCCCGAGCTCCTTAGCCATATCCGCGATCTTATCTTCGCTGTGCGGAACGAACTCATGAAGCGGCGGATCGATCAACCGGATCGTGATCGGAAAACCATTGAGCACTTCCATGGTCGCCTTGATATCACTTTTGACAAAAACGAAAAGCTCTGCTAAGGCTGCTTTTCTTTCTTGAAGATTTTTTGACATGATCATTTTTCTTAAAAGGAACAATGGCTTATCGCTTCCTTCGCCATAGAACATGTGTTCGATGCGGAAAAGGCCGATACCTTCTGCGCCAAACTCGATCGCTTTCTTGGTATCTTTTGGTGTATCAGCGTTTGTGCGCACTTTCATTGTTCTGAATTTATCAACAAGCTTCATCAACTCCTTGAAAGCATCGTTGTGCTCAAGGTCCGGATCCACGAGCGGAAGTTTACCGACGCAAACCGTTCCCTTGGTTCCGTTCAAGGTGATCCAATCCCCCTCTTTAACGACCACGCCGCTTTTCGTTGTAAATGACTTTTCGTCATCGGCAATTTCAAGCCCTTCGCAGCCTACGATACAGCATTTTCCCCAGCCGCGTGCAACGAGTGCCGCATGGGAGGTCATACCGCCTTTAGAGGTAAGAATAGCTTCAGATTTATGCATCCCATCGACGTCTTCCGGCGATGTTTCTTCGCGAACTAAAATAACTTTTTCGCCTCGCTCTGCCCATTTCACCGCATCGGCCGAAGAAAAAACCACCCGGCCTACCGCGCCGCCAGGCCCGGCAGGAAGACCTTTAGCGATGATCTTAGCCGCAGCTTCTGCCTTGGGGTCTGTCATCGGAAGAAGAAGTTCAACGAGTTGATGCGAAGGAACTCTATTGACCGCTGTCGCAGCATCAATAAATTTTTCCTTATACATATCGACAGCAATGCGCACAGCCGCTGTACCGTTTCTTTTACCGATACGGCACTGAAGCATGAACAATTTTCCATTCTCGATCGTGAACTCAATATCCTGCATGTCCTTGTAATGATTCTCTAATCTTTTCTGAATATCGAAAAGTTGTTTATAGATCGCAGGCATAAATTTTTCCAAAGTCGTCAAATTCGCGCTCTGGGCATTCTTACTCTGATCATTGATCGGGGCAGGTGTTCTAATGCCGGCCACAACATCTTCGCCCTGGGCGTTGACCAAATACTCGCCGTAGAAATAATTTTCACCATTGCCCGGGTTTCTTGTAAAGGCAACACCCGTCGCTGAGCTATCGCCCATATTCCCAAAGACCATCGCCTGCACGTTCACTGCGGTTCCCCACTCATCTGGAATTCTTTCAATGCGGCGGTAATCGATCGCGCGTCGGCCATTCCAGGACATAAAAACAGCCCCGATGCCGCCCCAAAGCTGATCTTCAGGCTTTTCAGGAAAGGCAGCGCCTATTTCTTTTTTAACCATGTCTTTAAAATCGGCAACTAATTTTTTCAGATCTTCCGCGGAAAGATCCGTATCAAGCTTGTAGCCTTTTGAAGCTTTAAGCTCTCCAAGCTTTTCATCCATAAGTTTTCTGATCCCCTTGCCCTGGGCTGGCTCTCTACCGGCTGCTTTTTCCATAACAACATCCGCATACATCATCACAAGCCTACGATAGGCATCATAAGCAAAGCGCGGGTTATTGGTCTTTTTGATAAGCCCTAAAACTGTCTCGTCGTTCAAGCCGACATTTAAAACGGTATCCATCATCCCGGGCATAGATTTTCTTGCCCCGGAACGCACCGACATAAGAAGCGGATCGTTGACGTCGCCGAACTTCTTACCCATAATGCTTTCGACTTTCGCCATGGCCGCTTTGACCTGAGCTTTAAGCTCAGAAGGATATTTCTTTTTGTTGGCATAATAATGCGTACAAACATCTGTTGTGATCGTAAAACCCGGAGGCACGGGAAGTCTCAAATTTTTATTGCCTGCCATCTCAGCTAGGTTAGCGCCTTTGCCACCCAGAAGATTTTTCATGGATTCATTACCATCAGCTTTTCCACCACCAAACGCATACACATACTTCTTTGACTTACTTGCCATTGTTCCTGCCCTTGACCTTTCTAACTATTGTTGGTTGAGAATTGTTGCGCTAAATATTCCTTGATTTGTTCAAGTGAAATTCTATCCTGCTTCATGGTGTCACGATGTCGAACCGTGACCATTTTGTCGGTTAACGAGTCCACATCGACGGTGACACAAAAAAATGTTCCCACCTCATCCTGACGGCGATAAAGTTTGCCGATCGAAGCCGTATCATCATAAACGGTTGTAAAACTTTTTGATAAATCCGCTTTGAGGCGTTTAGCCATTGTAACAAGTTCGGAGTTCTTTTTCAAGAGCGGAAGAACAGCGACCTTGGTAGGGGCTAATTGTTTGCTTAATTTTAAAACAACGCGTGTGGCCTCATTGACCTGCTCTTCGCAATAGGCATCCGCTAAGAACGCCAACGTCGCGCGATCCACCCCGCCGGAAGGCTCAATGATAAAGGGATAAAATTCTTTTCCGCTTACCGTGTCTTTATATTGAAGGTTCTTGCCTGAATGCTTGGCATGCTGCTTTAGGTCATAATCGGTACGGTTGGCGATCCCCTCAAGCTCTGACCATCCAAAGGGAAATAAATATTCAATGTCCGTACACCCTTTGGCATAATGGGCCAGCTCATCTTTAGCGTGCGGACGCAGGCGCAGCGATTCTTTTTTTATGCCTAGCTCAAGATACCAGCGAAAACGCTCGGCGATCCATGCCTCATAAGCAGCATCGGCCTCCTCGGGCATAGTAAAATACTCAATTTCCATTTGCTCAAACTCACGGGTACGAAAAACAAAATTGCCGGGGGTGATCTCATTACGAAATGATTTTCCGATCTGAGCGATCCCAAAAGGCAGGCGTTTATGCGTGGTATCAACGACATTCGCAAAATTAACGAAAATACCCTGGGCGGTTTCAGGACGAAGGAAGCAGAGGCCATTCTCATCTTCCACCGCGCCAAGATAGGTCTTCATCATCAGGTTAAAGGCCCGGCCTTCGGTAAAATCTTTGGCTCCGCAGGCAGGACATTTGTCGCCAACATGATCTTTGCGAAAACGCTTCTTGCAAGAACGGCAATCCACCAGGATATCCGAGAAATTCTCGGTGTGGCCTGAGGCCTTCCAGGTGTTAGGATGCATCAAGATCCCAGCGTCGAGGCCAACGATATCATCACGGCCGTGAACCGTCGCCTTCCACCAAGCGTCTTTCACATTGCGCTTAAGCTCAACGCCCAAAGGCCCATAATCCCAAACGCTTCCCAGGCCTCCATAAATTTCAGAAGACTGGAAGATAAAGCCTCTTCGCTTACAAAGAGAAACAATTTTTTCCATTTGATTTTCTTGAGACATTGAGGATTTATCCTGTTAGAAAAAACCACCGATCTTCATCGGTGGGATGCCGATTTCTTAAAACTAGGTCAACTTGAGCGGTTAGAAAATAACATTTTCTAACGGGATGTATTTTATCGGAAAGCTTTTAAGAAATCAAGCTTTTTTGATATAAAAAAGAAGGTGTTGGACCGTTTACAAAAAAGAGCTATGCCAAGTCGATCGGATCTTGGGTTTTCACTTTCCCTGAAACAACCACCCGGGCAAAAACACCCTGCGTGGGCATGATGCAATAACCAACTTTTTTAAAGATCGCGCAAGGATTATGGCACTCTTTACCAAGCTGTGTGATCTCAAGGACCGCGGTGTCACCGGCTTTTAAACGGTCTCCAACCTTGACCTTTTCAAGCGCAAAATGGCGCACAACAATATTCTCCCCAAAGCAACCGGAAGAAACATCCACGCCATCTTGTTTCATTTTCAAAATAGATTCCTGGCTTAAAAGGCTGACCTGCCGATGCGTTTTCCCGGCGTGGGCATCACCCTCCATGCCAAAGTCTTCCTTAAGGAAAACGCTTGGAACAGGATGCTTAGCGATATGCTTTTGCGGTGAAATACAAAGGGCTACAATCACGCCTTGGTTCTTCTTTTTAATATTCATGAGGGTAAAAATATGTTAGGTAAGATGATCTTTAAAAGACGATACGGAGAAAAGCTAAACACTCCACGAATCAGAGTTTTCTTTCCAGCGCTTTGCTAATTGCCCGCTGATCGCAGAATCATTGATTTGCTTTCCGTCTTGCTCATAATAATCCTTAACGATCTTTTTGCTTTTATACTGAGGACGATCTTTATCAGGGGTCATTGCCTTTTGCGCTGTCCACAAAAGGATCAAAACCAACAAGATCCCTGCGCCGGCAAAAACATAAACTAAGATGGATGGCAACGTATAGGCATTCATGATCTTTAGATTAACATCCTCCTTCTAAGTACAAGTATACCACAGCCCTGCGGCCCATTAAAATAAAAAAGATCATTATCTCTTGACGCTATTTTGAAGCCTCAGCGACCCTTAAGAACCCTTGTTCTATTGATTTTCTTTCTTATTCCAACGCAAGACAACGAACGCAACCACAAAAAAAAGAAAGGCAACGATCCCTAAAATGACCCCCATATGGACATAGCCCTGCGCCATATCAGTTTCAACTCTGGCGTTCTCAAGATCAAGGGCTATCCCATCGTCGCCGATCAAGGCATCTGTTTGCCTTGGAAAAATAATGTTAGGATCAAGGGTAGAGATCACACCGAAGAGAAAGAACGCAAGCAAAACTAAGGCGAGGCCGACGGCAATAATAAAGAAATCTTTTTTAAGAGAACTCGCAGGCTTGCTCTTGTTCTTTTTACCGGCAGTCTCTTTTTTCTTATAAGTCGACGGGAGCTCCAAAACGCTTTCCTCTTTTTAAAATAAACATTTTAGATCATCGAAGATCCAAAGAATAAACAACCCAGAGCCCTCAACCCTCCCAGCCAGAGACAAGATACGAAAATGCAAAAACGACACCCTTTAAAACATGCCTTGGGATTGTTTCTCAAGCTGACTCCAAAGAGATCCCATAGCCTTGAGCATCGCGAAC
>JBAYLJ010000082.1:0-5415 GCA_041664145.1 Candidatus Omnitrophota bacterium
TGTGGTCAAACAAGCCGGGTCGGCAGCGTTAAGATTGCGATTGAAAAAGCAGGAAGCCAGGCCAGGGGATCGTTTTTAGCTTCGGATGCTTTTTTACCTAAAATAGACAATGTTGAAATTGCCGCCAAGGCAGGCATTAAGGCGATCATTCAAACCGGTGGTTCGATCGCCGATACAGAGGTCATCAGGGAAGCCAATCGTCGAAAACTCATGATGGTTTTCACAGGCGCTCGCCATTTTAAACATTAATCTGATGCGCAGTCCAGCAACAGCTTATCTCTCCTCTTTCCTTAATTACGAAACTCAATCTCTGCAAAACAAAGACGTTATTTTTAATCTAGCGCGCATAGAGCGCCTGCTTGCCGAGCTTCATCATCCTCAAAGAAAGTATCCTGTCATCCATGTTGTCGGGACAAAAGGCAAGGGATCAACATGTCTTTTTTTAAGCTCGATGCTAAGAGAGGCTGGGCTTAAGGTGGGAATTTATACGTCTCCTCACTTGTATAGCTATGCCGAGCGTATTCGTATTTTAAGACCAAAGGCTTCTTTTTCTAAGGAAGAAAATATTTTTAGCGGAAAGATTTCACAAAGTCAGCTAGAAAAGATGATCAAGGAGATAAGGCCAAAAGTTGAAGAAGTTCGACGGGTAAAGGCGCTTGGGCCTTTGACCTTTTTTGAAGTTTATACAGCGCTTGCGTTTTATTTTTTTGCACAACAAAAGGTGGATGTTGTTGTGGCAGAGGCGGGCCTTGGAGGGCGCTTTGATGCGACCAACATGGCGCCTTCAGAGATATGTGTTTTTTCTCCCATCAGCTATGACCACACACAAGTATTGGGATCGACCTTAAAAGAGATCGCTCAGGAAAAAGCTGCGATTATCAAAGCGAGCACGCGTATTGTTTTTTCTGCGCCACAAAAGGCGCAAGCGCGTTTAGTGATTGAAAAACAAGTAAAGAAGTTTGGGCTTAAAGTTTTGATGGTTGGGCGTGAGATTCGCTACCAGACGATCTCTCAAAATTTTTCCGGCGTAATGTTTTCCTTGAAGGGGCTGTATCATTCTTGGCCTAAGCTGTGCAGTCTTCTTTTAGGTGAGCATCAAGTTGTTAATGCAAGTTTAGCTGCAGCCGTGGTAGAATATTTTTTGAAGCATAAGGATCGTTTGGTTAAATCTGCCGTTACGAAGGGAATTGCTAAGGCACGGTGGCCGGCTCGATTTGAAATTTTGCGCCAAAATCCTTTTGTGGTTATTGATAGCGCGCACAATGAAGATTCTGCTAGAAGATTGGCACAAACCGTTCGGGCCATTTTTCCTAAGCAAAGGATTATTTTGCTTTTTGGTGCCTCAAAAGATAAAGATATTAAAGCGATCTTAAAAGAACTTTCACCCGTGAGCGATCAGATCATTTTAACGCATTCGCAGCATCCACGGTCTTTTGATTTTTCTGAACATGGAAAGAAATTTTTGAAAGCAAGAAAGGTGTGCATGAGCAAGAATGCCCAAGAAGGATTTCAGCTAGCCAAGACGATGGCGTGCACAAACGATGTTATTTTAATTGCAGGATCAGTTTTCTTGGCCGCGGAGATAAGAAAAATATGCATAGCCAAAATTTAGATGATACGATCGCAGCCATTTCAACTCCCTTAGGCCAAGGAGGCATTGGCCTTGTTCGCATAAGCGGGAAAAAAGCTTTGACGATCGCTGACGGTCTTTTTGTTGGCGCTGGCTCTTCAAAGCCATCGAGTTTTAAAACCCATAGTGTTCATTATGGAAAAATTGTTAGTCGCCAGGATGGCAAAGAAGATGTTGTTGACGAAGCGCTTCTTGTTGTCATGAGAGAGCCTAAAAGCTATACGCGTGAAGATATTGTTGAGATCGATTGCCATGGAGGGATTGTCGCTGTGCGAAAAATTTTAGAATTAGTTTTGCAGCATGGTGCACGCCTTGCTGAACCTGGAGAGTTTACGAAGCGAGCTTTTTTAAATGGGCGCATTGATCTTACTCAGGCGGAAGCCGTGGCGGATATTATCCAGGCCAAAACAGAATCTTTTTTAAAAGCAAGCGTTCAGCAGCTTAAGGGAGATTTAGTCCTTGAGCTTGAGTCTATCAGGGAAGTCTTGATGGATGTGTATGTTGAGCTTGAAGCCATGGTTAATTTCCCAGAAGATGGCCTTGAAGCCTCTCAGCATTCGATTTTGATCGAAAAAGTGTCTCAAGCCAAGCAAAGAATTGCACGATTATTAGAATCCCGCTATCAAGGTAAAATTTTAAAAGAAGGTATCAGGATTGTGATTTGTGGCAAACCAAATGTTGGCAAATCTTCTTTATTAAATACTCTTTTAAGGCAGCCACGTGCTATTGTGAGTCCTGTCGAAGGGACAACGCGGGACACGATCGAAGAATTTATTCAGATGAATGATTTTCCTGTTCAGCTGATTGATACGGCTGGCATTCTAGAGCCTCGCGATGAGATCGAGAAGGAGGCTGTGCGCCGAAGCCATCTGCACATTGAGCAGGCTGATCTTGTTCTTTTTATGCTTGATGCCTCTGGCGTGCTTGATGATAAAGATAGGAATATTGCCAAAGGATTACAAGGAAAGAATGTTATTGCTGTTTTGAATAAATGTGACTGCCGTGTTCGGGTTAACAAAGATGAGCTGCAAGGCTCTCTTTCTTTAAAAGATACTATTGAAATATCTGCTCTCTATAAGAAAAATATTGAGGAACTTAAAGAAAAGATCGTTCAGAATGTTCTGCACGGTCACCGCATTGAGCCAGGCGATCTTATCGTGAGCAATACAAGGCAAATTGAGTCTTTGGATCAGTGCTTAAGGGCTATTGAACGGACTGAGAAATATTTTTCAGAACGGCTATCCTTTGAATTTGTCTCAGAAGAAATTAAAGTCGCTGTTAATGCTTTGGATCAGGTAACTGGGAGGAATATCAACCAAGATCTTTTGGACAAGATCTTCGCCTCTTTTTGTATCGGTAAGTAGGATTTTATTGCCCGCCCGCCATTCCGCCATAAAGCTTGATGAGTTTTTCAATAAAAACCTTGTACTTAACCAAGTCCTGAATTTTGGGATTTGACAACAAACGCCCAAAATCTTTCTCTTCGATCATCTTTTTTATCTGTTCATCGGCTAAGACGGCTTGGAGTTTTTCGTCTTGATTAATAGACTCAAGATCTTCTGCCGAGAGCATAGTTTCTGCGCTTATGATTGTTGAAGAGGGTTGCAGGGTGCCAGGGGGTTGCTCGTAGAGTTTTTTGAGGGCTTGATAAAGAGGGTAATGAGATAAAAAGCGATGTTCGATGAATGTGTAAAGATAAGACTCTTCGCACATTTTTTTTGCTTTCTTAAAGACCGATTTGTCAATACGGACGAGGACTAAAAAAACCATTAAAGCTGAAGCTAGCGACAAGGCCCAGCAAAAACCTACCGTAGCGCCAAGGAGCCGGCTTAAGGGTGTGCATTGCCTTGATTTGACAATTGCTTTATTCCAAAAAGATAAACCGAACCAAGCGACAAGGGATATCCCCGCGGAAAGGAATAGAAATATTTTTAAACTTTCTAGGATATTTTGAGTTCCTTGAAAGTAGTGGATCGCGATTTGACTGCTCAGAAAGAAAGCAATAAAACCTAGCAAGAAGCGCATGATCCCTTGAACCCAGCCAAAACATGTAAAATAAAGAATAATGAGAAGCGCAACAATATCAGCACGATTTAAGATTTCCATCAATGGTCTCCTTTGTTTTTACTATAACGTAAGCTTAGGTTTCAATCAAGCTTGATGAGTCCTTTTTATTATCGGTAAACTTGTTGAAAAGCTTCGAGCCCTTCTTTATACTAAGAGTAACCATCTAGAAAAGGAGGAGCGAAAATATGAAACATCTTCCATCTATTTTTTTTATCATCCTTGTTAGTCTTTGCCTTTGTTCCTGCAACAAATTGAAAGTAGCTTCGCTGGAGTCTAGCGCCATCTTGGCAACGAGCAATGGGGATCTTGAGAAGGCAGAGGAACTTTACAAGAAGATGATCGCCCTAGATCCTCAAGAGCCGGAACATCATTGGGGCCTTGGCACGACGTATCTTTCAAGAAGGCAAAATGATAAAGCCGCTAAAGAAATTAAGATCTTGCGCCAGATGGGACGGGAGGATCTTGCAGACAAGATGGTTTTTTTGCTGAATCAACCCCTTGAAGAATAGTTTGGGCTACGGGCTAGTAGGTGTTCCGCGTGCTGTAATTAAAAAAGAATAGAGTATAAAGAAGATCAGCCCCAAGAAAGGAAGAGCTAAAATAATCATAACAATCTGAACGATTTTATCTGTTGTATGAGAGATTTTCTTCTTTTTGTTCCGTTTTTCGAGCTCTTTATTGCGCAGATCGTTGTATTCTTTAAAGCCTACTTGCTCAACTCCCGGAGGAAGAATTTTTCTTTTTTGTTCTGATTGTTTGAAATCGTTTGTCATTGTCATAAGTGAATGGTTGTGTAATAAAGAACAAGTTCATTATATCTGCTAAGATCATTTAATTCAAGCTTCTCTTAAGTTTTTCTCTTTAACGCCTTGATTATCTTAAAAAGATGTGTTATATTTAATCTAGCCACGGGTAGATCAACAGAAAATAGATCCAAAAATTACTTTAGATATGAATAAAAGAGAAAATATACGTCATGAATGTTGCGTTCCTTTGATGGATGAACGCAAAGAAACCCTAAGTAGCAGTCGAACGACTGATATTAGTTCTACTGGGGTAGGGTTTATTTCTGCTCGTTTTCTTCCCATTAATAGTAAATTGATGGTGGAGCTTGCTTTATCGCGAGAAGAACATCCGGTTTTGGTTCAAGGACGGGTTAAGTGGGTTGAAAAGATCCCTCATAGCTCACATTTTCGTGTTGGTATGAATTTTTCTGATATTTCTTCAGATGTTCAATCGCGGATAGAAGAGCATTTTAAGTCGTAAGTGTTTTAAAGCCACGGGGAAAGAAAAATGATCGATGATCACAAAAACGACCAGCCAGCGTCTGTTCGATCGCCTCGAAGTTCGATTTCCTGCAAGGCTTAAAAAAGAGAATCTTGCGGAAGATCAAGATATTATTGTCAAAGACTTCTCTCCTGAAGGCGTTAAGATCTTAACCACGAAAGAACTTTCCCTTTTTGATCGTTTTTCTTTATCTTTTAGCCCATCCCATGATCTAACCTATTCGTCCATGCCGGGACATATTGTTTGGACAGGGCAAGAAAGCTCTGGAGCTTGGCATGCTGGGTTCAAATTTGAAAAGGTTGATCTCTTAAAGGCGAACCGTATCATAGAGCTTTGCCAGTAGTTTCTCGTAGGGTAATAATCGTAAATAAAATCTTGATTTTCAAAATCCTGCATGTTAAACTCCTTTCTCGATTTACTTCTTTTAAACA
>JBAYLJ010000083.1:0-5410 GCA_041664145.1 Candidatus Omnitrophota bacterium
CAATGACCTTATTATTTTTATTTAGGGAAATTGCGCAGTCCCGATTACCATAATATCTTTTCAAAGAAATCGGGGCAGGTGCAATCTTTAAAGAACTTCTCAATAATAACCTAAAATCTGTTTTCGATCACCTTCCCTGGCAATCTTAATAGCAAATCAAACCAGGCGCAATTTCCTAAATACTTTCCCAGAAGAATTGAGCCTGCCCCAGCTTCCTTTATTTAAACCAAGGTTAGCTGTGGACAAGGCGCAATTATTTTAAAATCTTATTACGATCAATTTCTAAACTTGCTAAAGCGCTACGCGGGTCTGTATTGTAGGCGTGACAGAACATGGTCACTTCATTAATCGAGCGTATTCCTTTGCTGGCCAAAGTTTTTAAGACCACCGCACGTACATAAATTTCATCCATAATTTCTTTAGCTGTTAATCCGCTCGACCTGGCAAGCTTATCGCGATAAATTGTACTAGGAGAAATACTTTCAATCAATTGTTTATCATAATTATATTTAAAGATCGTTGATAATAAAATGGTTTTTTGCTCCATGCCTCCGGTTTCACTTACCTCGTCAACAACACGGTAAATCTTGTCTTTGACGTGAAAACGTTTCAAGACAACAAAAACATCGATCAGGTTCACCAAGAGTTCAGGCACGTTCATCGGCTCGTTTTCTAAGCGCAAAATAGCCTCGCGTGCGGTAAGCGCGTGGATCGTTCCCATGCAATATTTACCAACGTTCATCGCGGTAATAAGATCCGCGGCTTCAGATCCTCGAACCTCGCCGACAATAATACGCTCAGGACGCATGCGCAGGGTATTTTTTACTAAATCAGCGAGCGAGGTTTCATCATCGCTTTCCAACCGCGAACAACTATCCTCATGAAACGTATTCAGCTCCAAGGTATCTTCAATGACAATAACGCGTTCTTTTTTAGGAACAAAACTAAATAGAGCGTTCAAAAGCGTCGTTTTCCCTGTTCCTGGGCCGCCAGCCAAAATGATATTGGCAGGCTTGATCGATAATCCTTCCATGTAAAGCCATAGCTGAGCTGCAAGCAAATACGTAAGGCTGCCCCGCTCAATAAGATTGATAATGCTTAAGGGGTCAACCTTTGTCTTGGTGATCGTAATCTGAGGACCAAACGGGGACGCGGCGATATTAACACGGCCCTCAAGGTTGGGAAGTTCAAGATTAATAATCTTTTTTGATTCCATGCGTCCAGAAAAAACGATCAGTTTACGAACGAACAGATCAAGCTCCAAGACATCCGGAAACTTGCACTTGGTCGCAATAAAACCTTTTTCAGCATGATGGACAAAAATGGTATTTGTTGAATTAATAATAATGTCTTCAACTTGCTGATCACACAAAAGATCTTCGATCACGCCGTAAGATAAAAACTGATGAATAAAATCTTTACGCTTGGCCCCATCGCTGATGGCGGTAAAAAACTCTTGGTATTTAGCGCCATCACTGCTGATACGAATATCCTCAAGGATGTGGGCAATGATCGCCTCTTTTTCATCCATAGGCTGCAAGAGTGTGATCTTCCCCCAGATCCTGTCGATAATCTGATTCTCAAGTTGTATAACTTTTGTTCGATTCATAAAGCTATCCTTGCCTGAATACGTGATTGATAAAACGTTCGTCGATGCTGATCATTAATTAAAATAACTTCTGCGCTCTTAAGAAAATCAACTCAACACAAAATATCATAGCATAACTTAAAAGGTGCGACTATTGATTTATCCAAGAAATCTTTAAAGAACAAATATTTTATCACTATTCTTTTTGATACTTCTTAAGTAAATGGCGAATATCTGTCTGCGCATTGCGCATGACTTGCGTTCCGATATAAAGCAATAAAGAAAAATCCCAACAATCATCTGGACAAACAACAAGGCCTGTCTGAACATCTTCTCTGTGTTGAAGATCATCCTTGTGCTGAGCCACCGCGCGATCAAGCGGACCTTCAAAGACATCAACAGAATACGTTTGATTGCTATACTTCATCGACGGCATGGAAACCCCGCGCACCATTAAAAAACTCATGACCATCTCTTGAGTAAAAGCTGTTTCCTCGTCAAATTTAAATCCATCAAATTGCGGGATATGAGAAGGCAAAATGATCGAAGGCTTCGTAACCGTAACATCCCCTTTGCGAACGACCGTATCTCCTAAATTCACCAAAGACTCTGAAAGCAAAATATAAGGCACCTTCGTATCGTCAAATGTCTGCAGCTGGCGAACCCGTGAGCGAATAATATCTGTCTGGCTTAACGCCTTTTCCCAATTTTCTTGTATATCCATAAAAAGTAACCGCGATTATTTCCCTTCCATGTGCATCAAGCTCATCCTTAGCCAATGCAATATAGCCGATTATCTTCAACCCGGTAATACAAAGGAGCGACCTTTATCTTTGGGTATCTCTTGCGTAGTCTATTTGTTTCACTCAAAACAAAATCTATTTCATTGCCAATTTCATGCATCAGGGCTAAATTCATAAAATGCTCCTCAGCCGCTTCTTTGCTCCAGCCAGCCCTCATCACCAAGCCAGTAATAAAGTCTTCTTTCCTCGATATCAAGTTGACCATTCCGCAATGATTATGGGCAATCAAGGCAATCTGTTTTACTTGTCCTACAGCAATAGCATAGGAAACTTTGAATTCACTATATCGTAAATTTGCCCCTCCAGAGCGTATGATAAATGCAAAATTATCAGGAATACGGAGTTGCTTTCGATTATCCATGCACATACCAACAAGAAGCCGTGCTTGCGGATAGGTGTCAAACTCACGATTTAAATTATGATATTCTAGCAATAACCCGATAGGGCTGTTGCGATATTCCCTGGGAATGTCCTTCTTTTTTACGATAGGTATAATTTTATGTTTCATATATCATTAGTCCTCTTCGTTAATATCCTCAACCAAAAATTGCACAACATTACCAAAGGATTAACTCTGAAAGACTGGCGGAGAGGGAGAGATTTGAACTCTCGAGGCCCTTGCGAACCTAACGGTTTTCGAGACCGCCACATTCAGCCACTCTGCCACCTCTCCAAATCTCTAAATACTAAATCAGTTTAAAAAATAAAACAATTAAAGAGAAATAAAAATGAGATAGCATAATCCTTAACGATTACAGCCTATGCTCAAGTATCTTTTTTAAAAAAGATCAACTGATCGGCCAAAAAGGCTTGCCCTTATTCTTTCGCACCAATTCCTCAACAATGCCAACGATTTTGGCGTCATATTTTTTTCCTGCGCCACTTTTAAGCTCCTTCAAAGCTTTTTTAATGCCTAAGGCCGCACGATAAGGTCGATGATTTGTCATCGACTCCAAGACATCGCTCACCGCAAGGATCTTTGCCTCGAGCATGATCTTATCACCATGAACTTTATTAGGATACCCCGAACCATCTAAGCGTTCATGATGCTGATAAACAATTTCTGAAAGGGCAAAAGGAAATGGCATTTCCTTGATAAGATCATAACAATTCTGAACATGTTCTTTAACTAAATTATACTCTAAGAGCGTTAAATCGCCGGGCTTGGTCAAGATATCCAAAGGAATGCTGATCTTTCCTAGATCGTGCAGATCCGCTGCTAATTTCAAGCCTATCAAACGATTTTCATTAAATCCTAGACGCTGACCAATCACCTCGGCAATGTGCGAAACATTACACGCATGTGAAAAAGTATATGGATCGCGCATCTCTAGGACACGATTAAGGACCGCAAGGGCGTTGACAAGCATATTAAAACGTTCTTTTTCTAAATTGGCATGCTCGGTCATATCGCGGGTAATTCCCATCATGCCAACGGCCTTACCAGTACTGTCAAGGATAGGAACCTTTGTCGTAAGAACCTGATTCCACGTTTTATTAGGAAGAAGTGTTCTTTCAATTTTTCCGATAATGGGTACTCCGGTCTTCATCACCTGCTGATCATCTTTGATCATTTGCTCGGCTTGATCTTTAGGAAAGAAATCATAATCGGTCTTGCCAATAACTTCTTTCGGATCCATTTTAAAACCTTTGGCATAAAAACGATTGACCTTTGTTATGCGGCACTTTACATCTTTAAAATAAATAGCATCCGGCATTTGATTTAAAAACGATTCAAGGAGGCTTACCTCACCGGCGATCTTTGCAAACCGAGATTGAATGCATGTAACATCTTGGACAAGGCCTTGGACAAAATCCGCACCCTTACCGTCTTGAACACGACCGGCAGATATCATCACCGAAACGAGATCTTTTTTTGTTCGATGGCCCAGGCAAAGTTCAAAATTCTTAACCTTCCCTTCTTTTTTAATGCGATGAATAAATTCCTTGTAAGCGCTAGGTGTTTGCGCAATATCAGCCAAGGTTTTTTTCATAAGCATACTTTTTGAAAACCCTACCATGGCGGCAAAGGCAGCATCGACATCTAAAAACTTTTGATCTCCTTTTAATTGGCAACAAAAAGTTGCCGGGCCTAGATCCTCTTTGATCATTTGTGAAGAACGATATGTTTTCATAAAAATCCTTTTCTCTTTTTCACTAACGCTTCATCAGAACGCCGCTCTTAGGCTTTTCTGGCGCAGCCGGAGGATCGTTAACAAGCTTTCCCCTGATCTGCACAGGAATAGTTCCGGTAACAGTGATCTGGGTCGGCCCGCCCACCCTTAACGAAGCGCCCGGCGGGGCTGACTGACCCAAGAAATCTTCTTCCGTTGATTCACCTTCAGGCAATGGCTTATCTTGCATTTTCGGCGCATTTTCATATCCACGAACAAGCTCCTCAAGCTGTATCGCCAAGCTATCCTGCTCCATCGCTCTAAGCTTTGTAATACACTCAAGAGCTCTCGGGCTTTCTCCTACCATAAGGTAACACATCCCTAAGCCGAAATAAGACGAAGGAAGCTGTGCCACCTCAGCAATTTCTTTAAAATACCCTAAGGCTTGCTGTGGACGGGCTCTTCCCAAAAGATAGATCCACGCTAGCGAAAGCTTGGCCTGCTGCGACGATGGATTGAGCTCTAAGGCCTTGATGGTATATCGTTCTGCCAAATCAAAATAATTTAACGAATAGTAGGCCTTCCCGAGATTAATGTAGGCATCTTCAAATTTTGGATCGATATCGATCGCACTTTTAAAATACCAAGCAATTTCAACCGGATCAAGTCCAGCCTCTCGATAAAGAAGGCCTAAATTATTATAGGCGGGGGCAAAGCTAGGATTAAGCTTGATCGTTCTTTCATAAAGGACGATCGCGGTTTCAATATCACCCTTCACGACAGAATCATTCGCCTGCTTAAAAACCTCCTGATAATCTTCGGCCCAGATTGGAGAAACATTTAAGAAAATAAAAACAAAACAGAACATAAGGAAATAAATTAATTTTCTCATTTTTACTCCTCAG
>JBAYLJ010000084.1:0-5370 GCA_041664145.1 Candidatus Omnitrophota bacterium
ATCCTGATGAGCTTGAAGCCTTTGTCAGAGATCAGCTCAACAAATCCCAGGTCTTTGAAAGTGACTACGATCCTAAGCGGCCTGGCGCAGCTTCGCCGTTGACAAAGGATACCAAGGGAGGTATTGACTTCAACTCTAAAAATATAAACGTTGAAATCAAAGGTCAGGCGATTGATGTTGCATTGCCTGATGGCATAACGGAAGAGAATTTGATGAACGCTCAAGGCTTTGTGCCGGTGATCATTAATATTGTTCCTGTGACCAATCTTTATCATCTGCTGGGACTGGCCCAGGAAGAAGATCTAGAAGGTGAGCCCAAGCCTATGGCCCAAGGAAACAGCAACCCACCCCGGGAAATCGCTGAAGTTAAATCATAAACAAAAATTTGGGATAAGGATCGCTCATTTTATGCTTGCGTCCTGGCGCTGTTCCCTTTTTATCTTATGCTAAATTTTCTCTTTTTTCCTTGTTAAGAACCTGTGTATTTGTTATTTTAATAGTGTAACTCTCTAAGTAGAGAGTTGTGCTTAAAGCTATGAAATACATATACTTAATGAAAGACCTTGCGCAAGCAACTGGTTATTCAACATACACACTTAAATACTATCTTCAGCTTGGGCTTTTTCAAGAAATGGGCAGAAGTCCTTTGACGAATTTTCGTTATTTTGACAATACGAGTATTGAGGCATTAAAAGAAATTCGAAAATTGCAAGGTGATGGTTTTTCCTTAAAGGAGATCAAAGAAAAACGTAAATTATGAGCTATTATCAAATTCTTAATCTTCAAAAAGAGCCTTTTTCGTCTAGTCCTGATCCAGATTTTCTTTATCATTCGCGTGAACATACCACAGCGTTAAAGCGTTTGGAAATCGCGGTACGTTTAAAGCGTGGTTTGAGCCTTGTTTTGGGTGATGTGGGAACAGGAAAGACAACGCTCTCGCGGGCGCTTTTCCAGTCCTTTGACAAAGAAGAGGATGATTTTATTTTTCACATGATCCTTGACCCTGATTTTAAAAGTGAGTATCAGTTCTTGGCGCACTTAACCAAGATGTTTGGCGTGAGCCCTTTTTTGCGCTCGTCCATGGACCAGCGCGAAACAATCGAGAAATATCTTTTTCAAAAAGGTGTTGAGGAAGGTAAGACAGTTGTCTTGGTCATTGACGAAGGGCAGAAACTTTCGTCGCCTTTTATTGAAATTTTGCGGACACTTCTTAACTACGAGACCAATGAATATAAGCTTCTTCAGCTTGTTCTTTTAGGGCAGATGGAATTGTTACCACGGATTAAAAAGATTAAAAATTTTATGGACCGCGTGGCGCTTAAGTATATTATCAATCCCTTAGACGAGAACGAGACAGCGGAGATGATCCGTTTTCGTTTAGCCAAGGCCGGTTTTGACGGGCAGCGCGAGATCTTTACTTATGAGGCGATTAAAAAGATCTACGATATGACGCAAGGGTATCCGCGTAAAATTACGCTTCTGTGCCACAACGCTCTTGAGCGATTGGTGATGGATGGGCGCGAGATCGTGACAGGGGAGTTGATCGATTTATTAGGGGAAGAAGAAAAAAGGTGGAGCGAATGATCAAGGAAAACCTCCCGGAAGATAAATTGCTTAAGCTTATTCGTGTCAAAAGACCTGACAAAGAAAAACAGGTTGCTAAAGTTTTATCAAAAGCACAAAAAAGTTTTGAGCTCAGATCTCTTTTGAGCCTTGCGAATGTGCTTTTGACAATTGCTGCCTTAGTCTTGATGGGGTTTTTAGCCTATCGCATCTTTTTTGCCGCGAGTCAAAAGGAGCGCGTTGTCCTTGAAGCCTTGTCCCCGTCGAAGATGGAGCCGGCGCAAGAGCAGGAGATCGTTACAGAAAGAAAACCTTTTGAATATTATAAGAGTCAATTTTTAAAGCGTGATCTTTTTGAGCGTCCCCTGGATCAGGTCGCGGCCAACGCGAGCGTTGATCTGACGAAACGCTATAAGCTTGTCGGTATTGTCTTGGGCGATGTTCCTGAAGCTATCATAGAAGACCTGGTAACGAAAAAGACGATGTTTGTTCATCAAGGGGAACGCCTGGAGGCTGTTGAAATAAAGACCATTGAAGAAGGGCGAGTTATTTTTCTTCAAGAAGGGCTTGAGATCGAGCTCAAGCAATAGAGGAGTTTAATCAAAATTTTGGATTTAGAGGAATTCTTGAAAGAATTTGATATAATACATTTAAACTTTTTTCAAAGGAGCCAATGATGAAGATGAAAAAGAATGTTTGGGTCAGCGCGTGTGCGCTTGGAATCTTCTTGGGCGCATGGCATTATGCTGCAGCGCAGGAAACTCCTTTAGAGATTCAACAAGCCCTTGATGAGGTAGAGAAGAGCAATGTTGTAGCCGTTGAGCCTTCTTCGCAGGGTGCTGTTCCCGCGCAGCCTGATGTATCGGCTGAACTTGTAGATACAGTACAACAGTCCTCTGATGGTTCGTCGGAGAATTTTGTGATCAAGGGCAATTCATTGATCCTCGACGTTCTTGAGCTTAAAGACATGGACATCAACGATGTCCTCAAGCTTCTTTCAAAGAAAAGCGGCCTTAATATTATTTCGGGCAAGAATGTTGCTGGGAAAGTGACCATTTATTTAAAGAATGTTGATGTTCGTGATGCCTTGCGGATCATTCTTGAATCAAATGATCTTGCCTATGTTGAAGAAAATGGCATTATCAAAGTTATCCCGGGGCAGCAATTTGAGACGCTTTATGGATATAAATTCGGGCAAGATCTTGAAACAAAGATCATTCAGCTTAAGCACGCCAAGGCGGAAGATGTGGTCGCTGTTTTAAATCAGATCAAGGGTCAGTCGGGTAAGATATCCTCTGACGGAATATCGAACACTTTGATCGTTGTTGACCGTCTCGACAGAGTGATTTTAATGCAAGAAATGATCAGCCGTATGGATATTCCTGTGCAGACAAAGGTCTTTGATCTAAAATACGCCAAGGCTGAAGATGTGGTCAAAAAGGTTGAAACCCTGTTATCAAAGAATATCGGGAAGATCGAATTTGATACGCGTTCCAACAAGCTTTTTGTCACGGATACCAATGAGAAAATTAAGGCCATTGACAAAATGGTTCAGGCTTTTGATCAAAGACATCCCGAGGTTTTGATCGAGGCAAAGATCGTTCAAGTGACCTTAAGCGATCAATACAAGATGGGTATTGATTGGGAAGCCATCGTGAGTGATTTTCATAACTTAGATATTAAAAGCAGTTTTGATATTTTGCCGAGTACAGGTAATCGAGGAAAGCTTGGTATTGGCACCATTGGCAGTGATGATTATCAGGTTCTTATTGAGGCCCTGGATGTTGTAGGGACGACAAATATCTTATCAAACCCGCGCATTACGGTGATCAATAATGAGGAGGCAAAGATCCTTGTTGGCTCGAATAAGCCGTATGTCACGACGCAAACAACAACGCCGGCTTCTGGCCCGGCTACAACAGCGGAAACGGTAAACTTTATTGAAGTCGGGGTTAAGCTTTTTGTGACACCGATGATCCATGGAGATGGTTATATCACAATGAAGATCAGGCCAGAAGTAAGCTCCGCAGCAAAATCGCTCGTGACCAGTACCAACAATGAGATCCCTATTGTCGAAACTTCACAAGCCGAGACAACCGTGATGGTTAAAGACAACGCGACAGTTGTCATCGGAGGATTGATCAAGGAAGAGGATAGCAAGACGATTAACAAGGTGCCTCTCTTAGGCGACTTGCCTTTTCTTGGTGTTATTTTTCGTAATGAAAACAAGACGAAGGAGAAAACAGAAATCGTTATTTTCTTAACGCCCAAAATTGTTTCCGGCGATAGCCTTTTGGAAAAAAAGCCTTCTGAGGAAAACATAAAGAAATAACATGAAAAAGCGTATCAAAAAATATTGTTTTTTCAGCATGGCTCTTTTGTTTGTCACTCTCCTTTGCGGATGCGTGACAGCGCCGTCAGCGACTTCTGTAAGGCAAGAACCTGATGTTATTCTTAAAGATTTGTGTGTCCGCTATGGCATTAATTGTGTGCTTGATAATGTCAGCCAGGTTATTACACTTCAAAAACAGGATGTTCAGGCTAAGGCCATTGTGGGAAGCGACATTGTCATGGTGGATAATGACAAAGTTAATTTGAGCACTCCTGTGCGTATGAGCCGAGGCGTTATTTATATTCCTGCTGATTTTAAAATGAAAGTTATCTCCCCTTTGCTAAAAAAGGTTTCTTTCTCAAAGGGTGCTTTTTGTATTATGATCGACCCTGGTCACGGGGGGGATAATTTTGGAGGCGTAGGAAGCCTTGGAACCAAAGAAAAGGATATTGTTTTGGACATCGCTAAGAGGCTCAAAGATATTTTAGAGCAAAGAGGTATTGAGGTTAAGATGACTCGAGTTGAGGATATCTTCCTTTCTTTGGAGCAAAGAGCAGATATGGCGAATCAAGAACAGATCGATCTTTTTATAAGTATTCATGCCAATATTGCTAAAGCTCGACAGGCTAAAGGTTTTGAAGTCTTCTGCTTGCGCCCCCTTGATTTTAAAGAAAGAAAAGAGGCCTTGGATCCTGAGAAATATCAAGGGATGTTTAAAAAATATAAAATGAAACAAAGCGATGCGTTGCTTAAAAAGACTGTTATTGATATGTTGAGCGATTATAAAAATTATGAATCTAATCGACTTGCACGTTGCTTGGCCCAAGAGGTTTCTTCGATGGCTGAGCTGCGCAATCGAGGCGATAAAGAAGCAGGTTTTTACGTTTTAAAGTATACCCTTGTCCCTGCGGTTTTGGTTGAGGTTGGTTTTTTATCTAATCGCGCGGAAGAGAAGAATCTTAAATCAAGTGCGCACCGACAGAAGCTCGCTGAGGGCATAGCCCAAAGCCTTATTCGTTATACGAGCTATATGAAATAACATGATGACAAAGAACCATTGTCCTATAGGCGTTTTTGATTCTGGGCTGGGAGGCTTAACGGCTGTCAAAGAGTTAATGCGCCAGCTTCCTTCGGAAGATATTGTTTATTTTGGAGATACCGCACGTGTGCCCTACGGTACGAAATCCAAAGAGGCTATTATTCATTTTTCGCATGAAAACGCAGAGTTTCTTCTTAAGCACAAAGTAAAGATGATCGTTGTGGCCTGTAACTCTTCGTCGAGCTTTGCCTTGGAAAGTTTGCGAAAAGCTTACCCCTTGCCTATTGTGGGCGTAATCGTTCCTGGGGCTTGTAAGGCTGTCCAGATGACGCGAAAACAAAAGGTCGGCATTATTGCAACGTCGGCCACGATCAACAGCAAGGAATACGAAAGAACAATCAAAGGGATCGATAAAAATATTAAAGTGATCAATCAG
>JBAYLJ010000085.1:0-5341 GCA_041664145.1 Candidatus Omnitrophota bacterium
GTTTGGAGAAGGTCATCTCTTCGAGTACTGGAAGCAACAAGGTCAACAGCAGGGTATATTCTCTTATTAGAGAGTTTTCTATCCAATTGAAGTTCCATATTTCCCGTTCCTTTAAACTCTTCAAAAATAACCTCATCCATGCGGCTCCCAGTATCCACTAAGCCCGTGGCCACGATCGTAAGGCTTCCACCCTCTTCAATGCTGCGCGCAGCCCCAAAGAATCTTTTTGGTTTATGAAGAGCGTTAGAGTCAACACCACCGGAGAGAATCTTTCCGCTATGAGGTACGACTGTATTATAGGCACGTGCTAAACGCGTAAGACTGTCTAATAAAATCACCACATCTCGTTTGTGCTCAACTAAACGCTTAGCCTTCTCCAAAACGATCTCGGCCACCTGAACATGGCGTTCCGCTGGCTCATCAAACGTTGAAGAGATGACCTCTCCTTTAACGCTACGCTGCATATCGGTAACTTCTTCCGGACGTTCATCAATCAGAAGAACGATCAAAATTGTTTCAGGGTGATTTTTAACAATTGAATTGGCAATCTTCTGAAGCAATACCGTTTTTCCGCTATAAGGAGGCGCAACAATAAGGGCTCGCTGTCCTTTTCCTAAGGGTGACAAAAGATCCATCACGCGCGTTGAAAGCTCTTCGGGTGATGACTCAAGGATAAAGCGTTCTTGAGGATAAAGCGGCGTCAACTGGTCAAAAAGAATTTTTTCTTTACATTTCTCAGGATTCTCAAAATTAACAGCCTCAACTTTAAGAAGGGCAAAATACTTCTCGCCTTCTTTGGGAGGGCGAATCTGGCCGCTAACATTATCCCCTGTTTTTAATTCAAACTTTCGTATTTGCGATGGAGAAACATAAATGTCATCTGGGCAGGGCAAATAATTATAATTCGCATTTCTTAAAAAACCAAATCCTTCAGAGAGAACTTCAAGGGTTCCAGCTCCGAACATGACGCCTTCTTTTTCCGCCTGCGCCTGAAGGATCTTTAAGATCAGATCTTGTTTTTTGATCCCGCTTAAGCCCTCTACGTTTCGCTCTTTAGCAATTTGTGTTAGCTCAGACATTTTTTTGTCTTTAAGCGTATCAATAAAAAGCTTATCGACGATCTTATCCGTTGCGTTAGCCATCTTTTCTCCTCCGTTTACTTTTTCATTCTCGTTAATCTTTGCCATAACTCCTCAACTTGTTTTTTTGTTTGGTTAATATGTCCCTGGTTATCAATAACAAAATCCGCTCGGACTATTTTTTCCTTGCTGGGCATCTGAGCTTTCATTCGTTTCAGGATTTCTGTTTTACTCAAAGAGCTTCTTTGCTGAATACGTGCAACCTGAAGGTCTCTCCTGGCGCGCACAACAACCACATAGTCACATAATGCTTGGAGTCCTGTTTCAAATAACAAAGGCGCATCAATGATCAAAAAGGATTTAGACTTCTTAGCGCGATGCTTCTTTACCCTTATGTTAATTTCCTTAATTACCTCAGGATGGAGCACAGAGTCCAATTTTTTTAAACTTTTTGGGTCATCAAAAACGATCTTGGCAAGCTTCCTTCTATCAATGCGTCCTTGCGTCAAGATCTTTGAGCCAAAATATTTAACGATACGATCAAACGAGGCTTTTCCTGGAACAAGAAAGCGATGCGCGATCTTATCAGCATCTAAAACAGTATCTCCCTTGCGACGTAACAGATGCGCAACGGTTGTTTTCCCTGAGCCAAAACTTCCCGTAATCCCTAGGATATACATTTTTGATATAACTTCTTATATTCCATGGCTGAGGTTGTCCACGAAAAATCATATTTCATAACACGCTTAGAAACTTCCTCAAAAAGCTCTTGATCTTGGAACGCCTTGAGACTTGATTCAAAGGCTTTTAAAAAAGCACCTCTTTCAAATCGTGTAAAAGCAAAACCATCTCCCTGGGCTGGGGCATGACGCAGGGGCATGACAGTATCCACAAGCCCTCCGGTGTGATGAACAAGAGGGATCGTCCCATAGCGAAAAGAAATCATCTGGCTTAGGCCGCAGGGCTCATAGGTTGAAGGCATCAAGAAAATATCACTACCCGCGTAAATCCGATGCGCCAAAGGTTCATCAAACTTAATATGCGCGGCAATCTTTTGAGGAAATCTTCGCTGAAAATTCCTGAGCATTCCTTCATATCGTTCCTCGCCAACACCTTGAAAGATAAGCTGGACATCATGGCGCATCAAGTCCTCGATCGTCTGCGCAATGATATCTAATCCTTTTTGCTCAGAAAGCCTTCCCACAAAACCAAAAACTGGCGTTGAGGATGACGCCCGGAGGCCACTTTGCTCTTGCAATGATTGCTTATTTTTTGCTTTACCCGCCCTATCAAAAGAATGATACGCTGAGGCGATCAAGTCATCATGCTCAGGATTCCAATAATCAACATCAATACCATTTAAAATACCTGTTATTTCTTTGACGCGCAAACGTGTCACGCCCTCTAAACCGCGGCCACCCTCGCGGGTTTGGATCTCCTGCGCATATTGAGGGCTTACGGTCGTTATCTGATCGCTGAAAAGAAGACCCCCTTTTAAAAGACTCATTTGGCCATAATACTCTAAGCCTTGAATGGAATTAAGATATGCTGGAAGTCCTAGGGCTGCAAACTTATGCCTCGGGAAAACCCCTTGATAGGCCAAATTATGAATCGTCAAAACTACTTTTGTTTTCTGGAAAAAAGAGTCATCTCGATAATAACTTTTCATGTAAAGAGGAATTAAACTCGTCTGCCAATCGTGGCAGTGAAGAATATCTGGCTGACAGTTGACCTCTTTGAGCAGCTGAAGGATCTGTTTATTAAAAAAAGAAAATCGCTCTAAATTATCTGCATAATCACCGCTGGGGGTTCCGTAGAGGCCATCTCGATTAAAATAACCCTCGTTCTTGATAAAATAAAAATCAACACCCTTATCCTGAAGCAAAAACGTATCCTTGTTCAAAGCCTTGAGCGGTAAGGACTGTTGCTGGATCGTACGATAAAAAGGTAAAAAAACGGAAACCTCAAGGCCTTCTCTAGACAAAGCGAACGGAAGAGATCCGCAAACATCCGCCAACCCTCCAGTTTTGGCGTAAGGAGCTGCCTCTGATGTACAAAAAACAACCTTCATTCTTTAACCTCCTGCATTTCAAGCCAATTGTTCCCCGCTTTAATAGCAACCTTGATAGGGACGCTCAAGCTCAAAGGAGCTTCCATTTCTTCTCGGATCATAGCGATCAGCTGGTCTTTCTCAGTCCTCAAAACATCAAAAACAAGTTCATCGTGGACAGTAATCGTCATCTGCGAAGATAACTTTAATTCTTGGATCTTTTTCTGAACCCTGATCATGGCGATCTTAATAAGGTCTGCGGCTGTGCCCTGGACAGGCGTATTGATCGCCTGACGCTGGGCAAATTGGCGAAGCGCCATATTCTCGCTATGGATCTCCGGCATATAACGACGTCGATGAAGAAGTGTTATAACAAAGCCATCCTGTTCAGCTTTCTTGATCTGCTCTTGCATAAACTTAGCCACCTGCACATAGCGCAAAAAATACTTATCGATAAACTCCTGGGCCTCTTTTTGGCTAACCTCTAGATCTTTTGCTAACCCGAAAGCGCTCATGCCGTAAACAATGCCAAAATTAATACGCTTGGCAACAACGCGCATATCTGCTGTCACCCTAGCTTCATCAACATCAAAGATCGACGCGGCTGTTAAGGCGTGGACATCGACACCTTTATGAAACGCAGCGATAAGATTTTCATCTTGCGACAAATGCGCTAAGATACGCAACTCGATCTGTGAATAATCCGCTGAAACAAGAAGAGAATCCTTGTTCTTGGCAATAAAGGCTTTACGGATCTGGCGGCCAAATTCGGTGCGGATCGGAATATTTTGCAAATTTGGATTACGAGAACTCAAACGGCCAGTCTCGGTTCCTGCTTGATCAAAGGTCGCATGAATCCGATGCGTCTTTGCATTAACCATTTTAGGCAAAGCGTCAATATAGGTGGATGTTATTTTCGCAAGCTGCCGATAATTAAGGATCTCTTGAGGCATTTCATGCTTTAAGGCAAGCCTATGAAGAACATCTTCATCAGTTGAATATCCCGTCTTTGTTTTCTTAACGACCGGGAGCTTTAGTTTATCAAAAAGAACATGACCAAGCTGCTTTGGTGAATTGAGATTAAACTCCTCGCCAGCTATTTTGTAAATCTTCTGGGTTAAAAGCTCCATCGCTTTATTTGTTTCTTGTGAAAGCTCCTTTAGGAATGCAACATCAATGGCGACCCCCTGGCTCTCCATACAAAACAAAACATAAGCTAAAGGAATTTCAATATCGTAAAATAATCTATCCAACGACTTTTCTTTGAGTTCTTTGCCCATCGATAGATAAAGCTTTAAAAGCGCTGAGGCTTTCTGGGCAATCGATTCCTCCGACAAAGAAATCTTAAAATATTTCCAACACAGAGCCCCCAAATCTTTCGCCGATTGAGTCGGCTCTAAAAGATAAGCCGCAAGCATAACATCAAAGATGCGATTCTGGATCAAAAGACCCTTTTCGCCAAAGACCTTAAAGAGCTCCTTAACATTCGAACAAATCATCGTAAGATCCGAAGACTCAAAAATATCTTTACACTCGCAAAGCATATCCAAGGCCACTAAAAAGACCTCTTTTCCATCTAACGAAAATGCAACTTGGGTCTTAGCGGTAAGATCCTGTTCTTCCTCGATAGGCATAAAGAAAGCAAATTCTTTCTTCTGCGCGATCTTTGAACAAAGATCCTTCACTTCTTTCTTTGAAGAAAGAGGCGTCTCCTGGCAAATAATTTCTTCGCCGCTTCCTGCCCCAAGATCCTCGGCAAACTTACGAAATTCTAGTTTTTCAAAAAAGGCCAAAAGCTGTTTATTATCTGGAGTCCTATACTTGACTTCGCTCATATTAAAATCCACAGGCACCTGATCATCTAAAATCGCTAATTCTTTACTCAGCATCGCTTGTTCTTTTTGCTCTTCTAGTTTTTGACAAACCTTTTCAGACTTAACTTTTGAAATGTGCTTATAAATATCTTCAAGACTTCCAAGGCTTTGAACCAAATCCGTTGCGGTCACCTTGCCAATGCCTTGAACGCCAGGGATATTATCAGTAGCATCGCCGGCAAGGGCTAAGAAATCCACAATGTGGCTTGGGGCAAAACCATATTTTTCCTGCGCCTTTTTGCCATCGATAAGACCATCGCTACGATAATCAAAAATCTTAATCGCATCATCAACAAGCTGGATCATATCTTTATCACCGCTCACGATCACAACCTCAA
>JBAYLJ010000086.1:0-5276 GCA_041664145.1 Candidatus Omnitrophota bacterium
AAGATTAGAATTGGCAATAGCTAACGCGGCTGTTTTTCTTGGGTATAATTTTTTGCTCCTTTGACAGAAACAGTAATAAATTTCGTTGCCCCCTCGCCGTCTTTAACAATTTTTTTTGCCAGATCTAAGCAAATATGATTAAGCGCTTTTTGAAAAATATTGAAGTCTTTACCCTGTTTTGTGATCATTTTGTTGTTGGCCATTCCATTGGCAAATACAATGACCATATCGTTGGTACTCATGCAATTATCAATCGTGATGCTGTTGAAGGATTGTTCGCAGGCATTTTTTAAAGCGATCTTCAGCATCTTGGCATTGATCGCAAGGTCCGTTGTAACATACGAGAGCATGGTGGCCATATTGGGAGCAATCATGCCAGAACCCTTAGCCATGGCGCCAATGTAAGCTTTTTTCCCGCCGATATTAATTGCAACGGCAATTTCTTTTGTTGCCAAGTCTGTGGTTAAAATTCCTTTGGCCGCGAGCGTTGCCTTCGTTTTCGATAACCCTTGGACGAGTTTTGCTGCAGCGTTTTTAATTTTATCAAATGGTAAAGGCTTTCCAATAATACCCGTTGAGGAAACAAGGACATCATTCGAAGAAATGTTAAGCAGCTTGGAAAGAATATCGCAGGTTTTTTCCGCGTGCCAAAGCCCTTGTTTTCCCGTAAAACAATTTGCATTCCCGCTGTTTGTGATAATGGCCTGTGCCTTATTATTTTTAATCTTTTGTTTTGTCACAACAAGTGGTGCGGCAACAATAGAATTTCTTGTAAACACCCCTGCGGCGACAGCTGGAACCTTAGAGAAAATAAGCGACAAGTCTGGCTTTCCAGACTTTTTGATCCCTGACCAAAGTCCGTTGGCGGTAAATCCTTGCGCTAGTGTGACCCCGCCTTTAAGATTTTTCATTTTATATCAGTCCTGTGTTTTCATTAAAGCCATACATAATATTCATATTTTGAATGGCCTGCCCTGATGCCCCTTTGATCAAGTTATCAATCGCTGAAGTAACGACGAGTAAATGACCTTTGGCGGCAAGTCCAATATCGCAAAAATTTGTTCCGACCACATTTTTTATTTCTGGTTGTTGTCCAAGCTGTAAGACGCGCACAAAGCTTTCTGTCTTATAGAATTTTTTATACATTTGATGAATCCTGCTCAAGGAAGATTCTTTTTTTAGCTGAACATAGATCGTTTCATAAATCCCCTGATTTAAAGGCAACAAGTGGGCAACAAAGTTAATGTCAACGACGTTACCTGCAAGAAGCGATAGGCATTGGTTGATTTCAGGCGTATGTTGATGCTCTAAAACTTTATAGGCTTTAAAATTTTCGTTCACTTCACAAAAATGAAGTCCCAGAGTTGCTTTTCGGCCTGCACCACTGATCCCTGATTTTGCATCAATTGTAATCGACGTGATGTTTTTATGATCGCTAGAGACCAAAGGTGCAAGAGCTAATATTGCTGCTGTCGGATAGCATCCAGGGTTTGCGATCAGATCTGCTTTCTTAATATCTTCTCGGTAAAGCTCTGGAAGGCCATAAACCGCTTTTGCAAGAGAAGCCGCATCGCTATGGGCGACCCCGTACCATTGCTCATAAACACTTGATTTCTTAATTCGATAATCAGCGCTTAAGTCAACAATACGTTTTTTTGCCTTAAGAAGACTTGGAGTGATTTCGAGAGATTTTGTGTGTGGAACAGCAACAAAGACGAGATCGCAAAGGGAAGCTGCCTTGGCAAGATTAAATTCATCGCAAACAAGCTGTGTTTGACCAGCAAATTCAGGATGGATGTCTTCTACTTTTCCCTTTGTTGTTCCAGCTGCGATATAGGTTATTCGTGCTTGGGGATGCGTTAAAAGAATTTTAAAAAGCATCTTCCCTGTGTAACCGCTTATGCCAACAATACCGACGTTTATCACGTAGATCTCCTTTTAATGAGCAATGGTTTACAGAAGTTTTGCGACGTAAACCATTAAAAACAATGATTAATGATAAAAGAAAAAGCCTATCTCGTCAACTTTTTTCTCGAGCAAGATAGGCTTTGTAATGCAACTAAAAATTTCTAAAATCTTATCGTTTAACCCACTGAAACTTTCTTCTGGCGCCTTTTTGCCCAGGCTTCTTTCTTTCTTTCATTCTTGGGTCACGGCTTAGATATTTAGCTTTTTTGAGAACAGATTTTGTATCTTGATCACATAAAGACAATGCGCGAGCAAGTCCAAGCTTGATGGCATCAGCTTGTCCGGTCAGTCCTCCGCCAGAAACATGAGCAATGACATCAAATTTACTTTGATTATTGGTGATGGTTAACGGTGACAAGGCGCGAAAACGATCTGTCTCTGATGGAAAATAGACATTAAAGGCTCGCTTGTTGACCTTAACAAGGCCTGTTCCAGGCATAATATTGACACGCGCAACAGCGCTTTTGCGTCGACCAGTACCTCCGTATTTGACAGCTTCAACCATAAATCTTAAACCTCCAATAAAATGGGCTTTTGAGCGCTGTGGTCATGTTTTTCCCCAGCATAAATTTTTACTTTCTTAAAAATCTGCGATCCGAGCTTGCTTTTTGGCATCATACGCAAAATGGCAAGTCTGATCACTTGCGTTGGCCTTTTTTGTAGCATGTCAGCCAAGACCACACTTTTTTGTCCTGAGGGATAACCAGAAAAGCGCTGATAGAATTTTTGTTCAAGCTTTCTTCCTGTTACCCGAACTTTCTCGGCGTTAATGATGATGACCATATCCCCGGTGTCAACATGTGGTGTAAAAATAGCTTTGTGTTTTCCACATAAAATAGATGCAGCTTTTGCAGCTAATCGGCCTAAAACTTTGTCTTTGGCATCGATGAGATAGCAAGCGCGCTTAACATCTTCTTTTTTTGCCATGTATGTTTTTGGTTTTCGAATCATAAGTGGTCTCTTTTAAAATTATTTATTGAACTCTTGTTTACAATAGATTGAAAGTATATCAGCTTTAGAAGAAATGTCAATATTTTACTTTCAAAAGACACAGGCCGTGAGCTGGTGCTGTGGGCCCTGCATTCCGACGGAGTTTTGAGGAAAGTATTTTTTTAAGGTCTCCTTTTTTCCTTTTCCCTGTACCAAGTTCTATTAATGTCCCAATGATATTGCGGACCATTTTATAAAGAAATCCGTTAGCTTCTACGTCAATATTAAGAAATTCGTTTGAGCTTAAAAAAGAAATTTTTTTAATCGTGCGAATCTTATTCTTTTCAATATGGTGTTTTTTGTTCCATGAATCTATGGCCGTGAAGGCGGAGAAATTATGTTGACCGAGAAGTGCTTTTGATTCAGTTTTCATAAGAGCAATGTTTAAGCTTTTTGGGATATGATAATAAAATCCTTTTTCTTTGGCAGAGCGGGATTGGCGGTTGAGAATCGTATAGCGATAAATTTTTGTCTTTGCGTAATATTGTGCGTGAAATTCATTTGGAACCTTTTGTACTCTCAGAATCGCGATATCATCAGGAAGATTTGCATTAAGGGCTTTTAGAAGAGTCGTCGGGCTAAGCGTAGTGATTAGTTTTGCATGGGCAACTTGTCCAAGAGCGTGAACGCCGCTATCAGTCCGTCCTGCGCCAACAACCGTCACAGGTTTCTTTGATAGGCGATCTAAGGCTTTTTTTAGCTCACCTTGGACGGTACGCTCACCGTCTGTTTGAATTTGCCAGCCGGAGAAATTCCGGCCGTCGTATTCAATTGTGAGCTTGAAATTAGGCATGATGGTAATTTATTGCTTAATCAATTCTTCGGCAATCTGAACTGCATTGCTTGCAGCCCCTTTGCGAAGATTGTCCGCAACAACCCATAACCAGAAGGCATTTTTAACAAATGGATCTCGGCGGACACGTCCGACAAAGACTTCATCTTTGCCATCGCAGTGGCTTGGCATGGGGTATTTATTATTTTTCGGATCGTCGATCACGATCACGCCAGGAGCTTTGGATAAAAGTTTTTTAACATCGCTCACGGTGCATTTTTTAGAAGTTTCTATGTAAACAGCTTCGCTGTGGCCGTTACGAACGGATACGCGGACAGTTGTCGCAGATACTTTGATCTTTTTATCATGGAAAATTTTATGGGTTTCTTTGACCATTTTCCACTCTTCGCTTGTATAGTCATCTTCGGCAAAGCCACCAATGTGGGGAAAAAGGTTAAAGGCAATGGAGTCCCCCATCGGTTGTTCAACAGGCTCACTAGAGTTGCTCGCCCATTTGCGGTATTCATCCTCAATTTGCACAATGCCGCTTCGGCCAGAGCCTGAGACAGCCTGGTAAGTAGACACAATAATGCGCTTAAGACCAAATTTTCGATAGATTGGGGCTAGGGCGACAATCATTTGGATGGTTGAGCAGTTCGGGTTAGCAATGATGCCTTTGTGCGACTTGATATCTTTGGCATTGGCTTCCGGAACAACTAACGGGACATCCTTTTGCATGCGGAAATCAGCACCGTTGTCAATGACGACAGCGCCTTGCTTGACCGCCTCGGCAGCGAAAACAGTTGCTGCTCCTTTTTCACCTTCCGTGCCAGCAAAGAGAGCAATATCAATGCCGGCAAAAGAATCTTTTTTGAGTTCCTTGACTGAATAATTTGCATTATCGACAATAATGGTTCGATCGCTGCGCGCGAAAACCTTTAGATCGTTAACAGGAAAATTTCTTTGTTTAAGAACACGAATCATTTCTTGACCAACAGCGCCAACGCCGACTACGGCAACATTATATTTTTTCATAACTTTTTCCTTTATAGATGTTTGATAACCAGATCGCCTACTTCAGTTGTTGAGTAACCCATTTTTCCTGCCGCAAGCGTTTTAAGTTTCTCGCGGACAATCTTTTTAACAGATCTTTCAATCATTTCCGCCGCCGCAGTTTCCCCGATTTCTTTTAACAGCATGGCAAGCGCACAGATCGCCGCCAAAGGATTGATAATATTTTTTCCTGTATATTTGGGTGCTGACCCACCGATAGGTTCGAACATGGAAACGCCTTTGGGATTGATGTTTCCACCGGCTGCGATTCCCATGCCGCCCTGGATCATGGCTCCAAGATCTGTAATGATATCGCCGAACATATTATCGGTCACGATGACATCAAACCATTCAGGATTTTTTACAAACCACATCGTTGTTGCATCAACGTGAGCATATTCTGTCTTAATATCCGTGTATTCTTTAGCGACTTCATTGAACGCGCGTTCCCAGAAATCAAAGGCAAACGTAAGGACATTTGTTTTTCCGCAAA
>JBAYLJ010000087.1:0-5256 GCA_041664145.1 Candidatus Omnitrophota bacterium
GGCCAGCAACCCTGTTTTATCAACAATGAAATATTTCGCCGAAGAATACCACGAACATATTCAAAACCATAAGTGCCGCGCTCACAAATGCAGTCACTTATTAAAATTCGATATTCTTCCAGAAAAATGTATTAAGTGCGGTCTTTGTGCAAAAAGTTGCCCTGTTGGCGCTATTTCTGGTGACCGCGAAAAAGGCTACATCATTGATCATGCCAAATGTATCAAATGCGGCCTATGTTTTGAACGATGTAAATTTAAAGCTATTACACGAGGTTAATTATGCACCCAAAAACAATCAAAGCTAAGATTAATGATAAAAATATTCGAGTCCCGGCGGGATTAAGTATTCTTGATGCCGCTAAGCAGGCTCAGATCAAGATTCCCACCCTCTGCAAACACCCAGACCTTCCTGCAACAGGGGCGTGCGGTCTTTGCATTGTCAAAATAAAAGGTTCTAAAAAACTTTTACGTTCTTGCTGCACTACGCTCGAGGAAGGTATGGAGGTTATCACCCATGACCCTGAAATCGTTGAAGTACGTAAAACCGTTCTCGAACTTATTTTGTCCAACCACCCTAACGACTGCCTTCAATGCGGACGAAGCTATTATTGCGAACTCCAAAAATTAACAGCAGATTTTGCGATCCAAGAAGAACTTTTTGAAAAAGTCATTAAAAATAAAACAAAAGATATCTCAACAAAAAGTATTGTCTTGGAACCTGCTAAATGTATCAAATGCGGCCGATGCGTTGAGGTGTGTCAACAAATTCAAGATGTCTGGGCGCTAGGATTCTTGGGGCGTGGTATTAATATGCGTATTGCTCCTGCAGGAGACCTAGAAACCGCCAATATCAACTTATCAGAATCGCCTTGTGTTCGTTGCGGCCAATGCTCTGCGCACTGTCCAACCGGTGCCATTTTTGAATATGATCAAACGGAATCAACATGGGCAAAGCTCAGAGATGAAAACAATTATTGCGTCGCTCAAATCGCGCCAGCAGTCCGTGTCGCCATTGGCGAAAGCTTCGGCTATCCGATCGGAACGAACTTAACCAAAAAACTTTATGCTGTCTTGCGCCGGCTAGGCTTTAAAGCTGTCTTTGATACAAACTTTGGCGCGGATGTCACGATTATTGAAGAAGCAACAGAATTTGTTCAACGATTCGTTCATAAAAAAGGGCCTCTGCCTTTGATCACAAGCTGCTGCCCGTCATGGGTCGATTTCATGGAAAAGTATATCCATGGAGCCATTGAATTTTTCTCCTCCTGCAAATCGCCTCATGAAATGGTAGGTGCCCTTGCGAAAACTTATTTTGCCGAAAAAAACAAGATTGACCCCAAGCGCATCTTCGTTGTCTCGATCATGCCTTGCACGGCCAAAAAATTTGAAATTATCCGCTCGAAAGAAATGTTCTCTTCCGGGCAGCAAGATGTTGACCTCTCTTTAACAACACGCGAACTTGCGCGTATGATCCGGCAAGCTGGTATTGATTTTAAGAATTTACCGGATGAAGAGCCTGATCATATCTTAGGAGATTATGCTGGTGGCGGAACGATCTTCGGAACCACAGGTGGCGTTATGGAGGCAGCGCTACGAACAGCCTATAACATGATCACAGGAGAAAACTTAAAGAATGTTGAGATCGACATTGTCCGCGGGCTTCAAGGGGTCAAAGAAGGAACTATCGATATCAAAGGCACAAAAGTTAGAGTGGCTGTTGCCCATGGGTTAGGCAACGTCGGTTATGTTATGAACAAAGTCCTCGAGGCTAAAAAAAATAATCAAGAGACGCCTTATCATTTCATTGAAGTTATGGCGTGTCAAGGAGGCTGCGTCGCTGGAGGCGGCCAACCTTATGGAGTTACTGATGAACTGCGTATCAAGCGCGCCCAGGGGCTTTACGAAGATGATCGTGATCAAAAAGTACGCTGCTGCCACGACAATCCTTATATCCAAAAACTTTACGATGACTTCTTAGGTAAGCCTCTTTCTGAGAAATCACATCATCTTCTGCACACAAGTTATATTGCAAGAAAATCATACTTAAAATAATTATAAAGATGATCACTCAAAAGAAAAGGGCTAGCATTTCTGCTAGCCCTTTTTTAATGGTTACCGCCTGCTATTGTTCGCTTAAGCCTTTACAACGTTCTTAGCCTTAAGACCTTTGTCGTCGTTGACCATCTCAAATTCAACTTCCTGGCCCTCATCTAACGCTTTATAACCAGATTGCTGCTGAATTTCGCTAAAGTGGACAAACACATCTTCACCACTTTCTGCCGCGATAAAACCATAACCCTTTTTTGCATTGAACCACTTGACTTTTCCTTTAACCATCTGACTACCTACCTTTTTAAAAGGATTTTGAGAATCAAAGAACAATATGTCTTTTCCTCTCGATAAACTTAACCTTTTATAACATTACCCCGAGAAGTAATTTTTGTCAATAAAGATTCTTTGAAAAGAGACCTCGCAACCCAACAAAAAGACTACGCTAGAGAATAATCCTAGCATCAACGGCAAAGCTTCCATCCTTATTAGTGATCAGAGGATTAATATCAATTTCTTTAACGAGCGGAGCTAGTTTTTGAATAGAGTAGATTGTTTGAACAATGGATGCCTTATCAGCTTGTATGCCGCGGAACCCATCAAGAATCTTTGCTGTTTTGATATCGTTGATGAGCCGTCCTGCCTCCATTTTGCCAAAAGGAACGATGCGAAAAGAGACATCTTTTAAAGCCTCAACAAAGACTCCTCCCAAGCCAAACATTACCACAGGGCCAAACTGAGGGTCATTACTTAATCCGACAATGCACTCAATCCCCTTCATCATCTGAATAAGATTAACCCCAAGGATATTGGCGTTGGGGGCCGCCGCGGAAACTTTATTCATCATTTTATCAAATTGTTGACGTAGCTGTTCTTCGTTTTGTATGTTAACGGCAACTCCGCCGACATCAGATTTATGGATAATCTCTGGGGAGGCAATTTTCATCGCCAACGGATACATCCCCGTGGCTTTTTCAACCGCTTCTTCAATATTTCGGGCAAAACCCCATTTAGGCGTAGGAACGCCGCAGAGCTCAAGAACTTTTCTTGCTTCATGTTCAAGCAAGACGGTACGGCCTGTTGATTTTATTTGCTCGATCATGTCCACCACTTCTTGCGGTGCAGGATCAACTTTGGCAATCTCTTTTTTGCGTCCTGAAATTTCTTTCCATTGATAAAGAGCTTTGAGCGCAGATACGGCTTCATTGACCTCCGTAAAGGCTGGGATATGATGATCATTAAGATAATGCAAGGCTTCCTGCGTGCGCTGACCACCAACCATGGCAATAACAACAGGTTTATTACGGCCAGCCGCTTCATATTCCTCTTGCACGGCTTTTGCGATATCCATAGGATCTGTCACCGCTGTTTCACAATAAAGAATGATCACAGATTTGATCTTCTCTTCCTGAAAGGCGATCTTTGTTGCCTCGCGATAACCCGCAACGCCACCCTGGCCGGTAATGTCTACAGGATTTTTTGTACTGCCAAAATCCGGCATTGTCTTTCTAAATTTTTCTTCAAGCCAAACAGCATCATCTAAAAGGGTAACTCCTGCAGACTCGCATTCATCGGTTGTAGCAACGCCAATCCCTCCCCCGTTAGTAATAATAATTGTCTCCTCACCCTTAGGGATAGGTAGCGATAAGGCTCTTGCCCAATCAAAGGCCTGGGTAAATGTACTTGCACGCAAAAGGCCTAGCTGTTTAAAAACCCCCTCATAAATTTTGTCCGATCCTGACAAGGATCCCGTATGCGATGCCGCGGCCTTGGCCCCGCGCTTGGAAGAACCAACTTTTAAGATCACAACAGGTTTCTTTATTTCTGTCTCTAAAAACTTCCTTCCTTCTTTAATGCCTTCCATATAAATCAACATGGCATCAACATTTTCATCATTATTAAAATAATCGATCAAATCTTTTTCATCAATGTCACACTTATTGCCAAGATTCACTAACGCCGCTAGGCCGATCTTCTCCATGACCGTCCATCCCATCAAAGAAATAGCTAAGGCGCCGCTCTGAGAAATAAAAGCGATCTTTCCGGGACGAATATCTGCCGGACCAAAGCTCGCGTTGAGCTTCGAAGGCGTATAGACGTAACCAAACATGTTCGGGCCTAAAAGGGCGATATTGTGCTTGTCAGCGATCGTCTTAAGCCGTAGCTCTTCTTCCATGTTCCCAACCTCACCAAAACCAGAGGTAATGACCGCAACCCCTTTGACACCCTTACGCGCACAACCCTCAAGCGTTTGAATAACTAATGGTGCGGGGATGGAAATAATCGCTGTATCAACCTCCCCTGGAATTTCCTCAACCGTCTTATAAGCTTTTTTCCCTAAGACTTCTTCATCCTTAGGGTTAACAGGATAAATATTACCTTCATAACCGCAATCAATAATATTTTTTAAGATCTGATAACCAACCTTGCCTGGCTTCGACGATGCCCCTACAACTGCGATCCCCTTAGGCTTAAAGACAGCGCTTAAATCTTTGGTATGATTTTGATCGTAAGAATTTTTTTGATTAAAACGGAAGAGATCTGTAAGGGACATGAGAACAACCTTTCTGTAAAAAATGTTTTGTAAAATAAGCGATGACATTATAACAAATTCGAAAACTTTTGCAACGGAGTAATTTTAACAAAAGGGCTGCCTAATTTCTAGGCAGCCCATGAAAAAAAATACGCGATGGTCGAACGCGTTCATATCTTCTCTGCTCCTCGCTTGCGCTCGGAGTAAATGAACCATGCCAAGGGCCTGGTTCATTTAAAATTCATAACTCATCCCGGCGAGAAAGCTTCGTCCTTCCGCAGGATAAAAACCAACCTTCCCTGCGCTGGAGGAATACACGCCATAGGCATCATAAAAACGATCAAAGATATTCTTGACGCCAAACCAAACCTTCAATCCTTTATAGGAGTAATCTGTCTTAAGATCAAACGTCACGTAGGAATTAAGCTTAGCCTGTGCATTTTCCTGATCGCTGATGGCAAAGGTTTTTCCAACATAATTCATCGAAAACGTTGTCCTGATGTTCTGATTTACGTTGACACTGATACCGGATGAAATTTTGTTTTGTGGAACAAAGGGAACCTTATGCCCGCTATACGTTCCCCCTTTAAAGAACGCATCCTGCCATGTCCAATTAATAAAAGGCTCTAGTGTATTCTTAAAGATTTGTGCTTTTCCTTCGAGCTCAAAACCCC
>JBAYLJ010000088.1:0-5205 GCA_041664145.1 Candidatus Omnitrophota bacterium
ATTGATAAGCGCCTGACGTTTTACTGTCTCGTCTTTTAATTGATTAAGCTTATGAAGAAGACGTGTTAAAGTGTCAGCCTTCTCTTGCGCAGCCTCTAGCTCCTGCTGAGGTTGCAGAGGAAGTTTCTTAAGATACTCAACCAAAATTTTAAGTTTAGCGACCTCGTCTTTGAGCACAGAGATCTTTTGCCCTTCTGGGAGTTTCTGGTGCTCCACATGCACCGTCCCAAGATCTCTCAGCTGCGTCAAAGCCGACGAGGCATCCTTGCCTTGAACAATTAAAAAGATTTTTTTCATGGGGACGATCATGCAAGGGCCTCCGCCAACACAGCTTTTTCAATTTTGCGCTTCGCGACCTTGCTCACGCCAACAGCATTGGCTTGCTGGTCACCTAAATAAATACGAATGGTACGAATATTTTCTACACATTCTGGAATTTTCACTTTTTCAAATAAATTAACACGTTGCGTTGTGATCATAAGTTCTTTATGCAAAATGGCGACTTGCTTCTCGATCACGTGCATTTCAACAAGCAAAGAACAAAAGGCTCTTGTTTTCTCAATAGCGCTGTCAACCCAAAAAGGCATAAGATAAAGATCATAATCCATAGGCGCAAAAACAAGAGCATGAAACACCGGGATGTCCGCTCCTGCAATATTTTGCGTTTCTACGCGCATTTCTTGAGGAATGATCCATTTCTTAATATCAATGCCAGGATCCGCGAGCAATCCAATCCAAGTTAGAATATCCTCACGAATCGCCTGAAACGTCTCTTGCTTTTTTTCAAGCTCTGTCCTGATCTGAAAGATCTTGATCTGCAATTGTTGTTTTTTAAGCTGCAACGTTGGCAAATAATGCAAAAATTGCTCGAGGCTATCTCGCTGACGCTTAAGTTCATGTTTGCTTAACTTAATTTTAGGCATTGTTTATTTTTTCCGCCAATACTTTTCAATAAGAGAATTTTTCATACCGACTTCTGCAGGCTCAAAAACATCTGACAGGATGTCCCATCCTAAATCCAAAGCTTTTTCAAGAGAAATATTAACCGACAAGGCCATCATCTCTTTTTCAAACCGTTGCCCATACTTCAAAAGCTTGTCATCCCAGGCGCTCATCCTAAAACCCATCGAGCGCTTCTCAAGCGTTTCCCGATACTGGGCATAAAGCTGGATCATGCGATCCATGATCGCACGATGATCATCACGCGTTTTTCCATTGACCTGTTGCTTCAGACGGCTTAGCGATCCAAACGGCTCAATGCGCCCGCCCTTTAAATAAAATTGTCCTTCGGTAATATAACCTGTATTATCCGGAACAGGATGCGTGACATCATCGCCTGGCATCGTTGTGACCGCTAAAATAGTAATAGACCCGGCCGTGTCAAAATCAACAGCTTTTTCATAACGTTTGGCCAGCTGACTATAAAGATCGCCGGGATATCCTCGATTGGAAGGGATCTGTTCCATGGTGATAGCGATTTCTTTTAATGAATCACAAAAATTTGTCATGTCCGTCAAGAGCACAAGCACGCGTTTATTTTGTAAAGCAAATTGTTCCGCCACCGCCAAACACATGTCCGGAACCAGAAGGCATTCAACGGTTGGATCTGAGGCCGTATGGATAAAAAATATACTTTTCGATAATGATCCGTGTTTTTCTAAAGTATCTTTAAAAAATAAATAATCATCATGCTTTAAGCCCATCCCCCCTAAAATAATTAGATCAACTTCCGCCTGCATGGCGATACGCGCAAGAAGCTCGTTGTAAGGCTCGCCAGCAACTGAAAAAATAGGCAGCTTCTGTGACTCAACCAAAGAATTAAAGACATCGATCATCGGAACACCCGTGCGGATCATCTTGTCGGGAACAATACGCTTGGCAGGATTGACCGACGGGCCGCCAAGACCGATCATGTTTTCAGTTAGGGCTGGGCCATGATCGCGCGGGGCACCGCTGCCGGTAAAAATACGCCCTAGAAGATTATCTGAAAAAGACACCTGCATCGGATGCTTTAAAAATCGCACCTTATCATCCGTCGAAATCCCTCGGCTGCCGTTTAAAACCTGCAGAGAAACCCTCGGGCCATCCAAGCGAATAACTTGGGCCAAAGAAGCACCTGACGCCATTTGAACCTCAGCCAGTTCTCCATAGCCGATATCTTCAGCCTCGACCGTAATCACGTCGCCTGCGATTTGAACAATTTCATTATATGTTTTATGCATCTTTCATCACCTTTATTTACTGTTGATTTGCGCTTCAATTTCTTTATGCGTCAATTGAAACTGCTCAGAAGAAAAAGCCATCGTGTTCCAATTAATAAATTTCTGACGCAAATTCAAGAAAAAGGCTCTTGCCTCTTCTTTCTCTTGAAAGGAAAACTTTTTCTCAATAACACCAAGCAAAACATCAAAAACATAGGCCTGTCGATCAGAGGCGGTTGCCTCATCAACTTCGTCAAAGGCATTTTGCTGCAGATAAACCGCATCAAAAAAATCACCCTTAAGATAATCTAGAAAATCCTCGATCGCCGTTCCCTCTTCACCAACAACCTTCATCATCTGATCAACTTCTTCGCTGCGCTTTAAAATAGCAACACCTTTCCTAACCTTTTCTTGGTCGATGAAGCTCTCATACTTGCTCCAACTTTGCAAGGGATCAACGGCTGGATATTTGCGAGCATTAGCGCGGTCGCGTGATAGCCCATGAAAAGCACCAACAACCTTGAGCGTTGACTGTGTGACAGGCTCTTCAAAATTACCACCGGCAGGACTTACGGTTCCGCCGATCGTGATCGACCCTAGCTTTCCGTCACGAAGCAAAACAACGCCAGCTCTTTCATAAAAAGAAGCGATGCGTGTTTCAAGATAGGCTGGAAAGGCTTCTTCGCCGGGAATTTCTTCCAAGCGGCCAGACATCTCACGCATAGCTTGAGCCCAACGCGACGTGGAATCCGCAAGCAACAAAACATTAAGCCCCATTTGACGATAATATTCAGCAATGGTCACGGCCGTATAAACGCTCGATTCTCGAGCCGCCACAGGCATCGAGCTTGTATTGCAAATAACAACTGTGCGATCCATCAACGTCTTCTTTGTTCGTGGATCAACAAGCTCGGGAAATGTTTTTAAAAGCTCAACGACTTCCCCTGCGCGCTCTCCGCAAGCCGCAATAATAACAATATCCACCTCAGCATGACGGCTTAAAAGATGCTGCAAAACTGTTTTGCCAGCGCCAAAGGGCCCAGGCGTACAAAAAGTCCCGCCAATCGCCACAGGGACAAGGGTGTCAATAATGCGAATCTTGGTCACTAAAGGTTGTGATGGCTTTAATTTTTTGCTATAGGCGCGAATAGGGATCTTAACTGGCCAAACCATTTTCATGGTAACAGCATGCATATGCCCTTGAGCATCACGCAACTGAGCGATGGTTGTCTTGAGATCATATTTTCCTTTGTTCGCAATCTCCATGACCTCAAGTTCTCCAGATAAATCAAAAGGAGCCATGATCGCATGTTCAAAAATCTTTTCCGGAACATATCCAAGTTTGACTCCCGAGCGAACCTTTTCTCCTTTTTTAACCAAAGGCGTAAAATCCCACTTCTGATCTTCTTTAAGCGCATTGAGATAAACTCCGCGCTTCAAAAAAAACCCATGGTCTTGCGCCAATCGCTCAAGAGGATTTTGAAGTCCGTCGTAAACCTGTCCTAAAAGCCCCGGTCCAAGCTCAACACTTAAAAGCTCGCCAGAAAACTCAACCACGTCCCCGACCTTAATATCATTAGTGTCTTCGAAAACTTGAAGCTCTGCCTTTTTTCCTCGGACACGGATAACCTCTGACTTGAGACGATTTTCTCCTTGATGCACAAAGGCAACTTCGTTTTGAACAACACGATCTGTAAACTCAACAGAAACCATGTTCCCGTTGACGCCAACAACTTTTCCTTTTCTAAACTCTGCAGACATAAATAACTCCTTCAAGGCTAAACATGAATATGTTCAAAAATTTCAATTTCTCCATAGCGCTCAAACATCTTTTGTCCTTGCGGTGAGGACAATACCTGATAACGATCAAGAATTTGAAGCTTGAGGGCATAAACAATAAGAACTTCTAGATCAAAAGAATGCCCTACCAATAATTCATCAAGCTTTTTCCAGCGAAACAGATCAAGGGCTTTCTCAGCCTCTAGTGGATTAGAAAGTTTTGCTACCTGACTTACGATGTCTATTGCTTCCAAAGGAACATAGGAGTCCCCACGCAAATAATCTGCAGCGTCTTTGGAAAACTTCTTTGAGCGAAAACGAACAATTTCATTCTTAAGCCTTCTGTTAATATCTGCCCACTGCTGCAAGATGGGATGCGGCGCGTTTATTTCGTCGTAACTAAGCGTCGCCTTAGCAAAAAAAACAAAATCGCTTGCAGATAAATGACGCTGGGCTTCTTTCAAAAATTCAGGATAAGAAAGAGTCGCTTGTTTATGAAAATCAAGCGAAGGAAGACTTGCAACAAAATAGTAATACTGATTCATCATAAAAAATATTATTTGGTTTTGGAAGCGTCTTTTAATAACGCAGAAATTTGTGGGTTAAGATACGCGCTTAGATATTCCGCCAAGCTTTGATCTGAGAAATCAAACGACGACTTTCCATTGTCAAAGCTAATACGCAGACCAGCACCGATGTCTTCTGCTGAATGAACGACAATTTCCTTCTTTATTTCTTTCTGCAACTTTACAAGAGCATGCTCGGTAAACTTTTCCGCGTCTTCAGGATTTAAATCAATCTTGATGCTCTCTGCAGAGACATTATCTACAGACTTAAGAACCAATTCTTTGATGATTTCTGACAAAGCCTCGGTCGTTAACGAACTACGAACGTCTTTAAGCGTGATACTATTTAAAAGAGCAACAATTTCTTTTCTTAAGCTAAGCATCATATCGCGGCCGGCCTGTTTAATAGACATTTTCGCGCCATCCTCAAGCTTTTTAGCTTCAAGCCTGGCCTGCTCAACAATCTCTTGAGCCTTTTTCTGAGCGTCTTTGATCGTTCTCTCGCCTTGAAGCTTCGCAAGTTGCTCAATATCTTGAGCTTTTTTTTCTGCCGCCTCAACGCCTTCTCGCTTAATTTTATCAATCAATTCTTGCACTTGTTTAACCATGTCTTAACTCTCCTTAAAAAACGTTATTTGATGCTTTCAATTTCTTTTAAA
>JBAYLJ010000089.1:0-5201 GCA_041664145.1 Candidatus Omnitrophota bacterium
GTATTTTGCGGGAGGGGTAGATATTACCGAATTTGGTGAAGGGGCAGGCAAAATTTATAAAGAAACAAGAAGCAGAAGTGCCGGCAGTTCTCTTTTAACTAAAATAAAATTCGCAACCATCATCCTTGTTACGGCAGGATTTAGTTTGTTTGGCAATGGAGCTGTTTCGGCGCGCGATAAGGATTTCAATCCTCCAAATCTTTATGGAATGGCCACAATTCCTTCAGAGCCCCTTTTGCTCGTCGATACAAAAATTGGTAACGCGCTAAGCGAGATCACCCCTATTGCGCCAGACTCGATTGTTTATTCTCAAGAAATTCTTGTCGGAGGCAAGAAAGTTAATGTTATTTTTTCCAAAGAGGACCGAAAAAGATTTGGCGAGGCGTTCGAAGGAGGGGCTGAGATTCGCATATACCTAGGTTCGATTATCCGCAATACGCAAAAGACACTTGATTCCCTTTTTAGCAAAGGGAATTTCCTAGAGGGTTCTATTGATAGTGCAGCGCTCTCAGGGGTGACCACGCAAGAATTAGGCGTTAGCTTGGCGATCGACCTTGCGAGGCTTGTATTAATCCATGAAATTATCCATGAAAAACGATTTCAAAATGATTTTAGGTCTCAACATGATGCAGAATTAAACTATTTGTTTCGCCAAGTAGAACTCCGAGAAGGATTAGAGAGAGGCGCTGCTTTGGAGCTCGAAGCGTATTTAGGGATGTTATGCTCTGGGAATTATTCGAAGTTAATCTTCTCAAAACTTTTGCTTATGGAATATTCTTTAAAGGATAGCGGCAAGGAAGAACCTTATGTTTCAAAAATAATTTCTAGAGGGTTATTGGATAGGATGGGATATCGAAAATTTATTCGTAAGCATCATCCTGAATCACTTAAGGACTTTAAGACGAGGGAAATCTATCATAACCTTGATTTTATTAAAGAATTTCGTGCCTCTTTTCAGGCTGAAGAATTAAAAATGAGGGCATTTTATTTTTCTAGAAGGGTATTTTTAAAAGATCCAGTCATTGATGTTGATTTTAATATGGATTTGATCGAGCGATATATTAAACGATCCCATTTTAAGAATCCAGCCGATCCTATAAAAAATCCCATTGATCAAGGTTTTAACAGTCCCATCAAGCCGCTTCGTGATCAGCCGCGCGAGGGCCAAAAAATTCAAGGGCAGGCGCAAACAACTGCTTCCAGCGCAATTGTTTTTTCTCATGGCCTGACAGAGGCTGATATAAAGATTTTTGAGACAATGGAAAAAGATACGGCGGCTACGGATCTAGACGACTTTGAGTTAGGTTTGAACACTTTTGTTAAAGAGTTAACGGGTGGAGAGATGAATACAAGAATGAAAAAAAATATCATAAGTACTCTCGAAGAGCTTATTGCGAATTCCTCTTCTAAAATACCGACTCTCCAGATTCCTATATGGACTTATTTTTATCCAGTCAAGAATGATAAAACCGGCAAGAAGAGATATATTTTTGAGTTGATCATTCCTGCTAGTGAAAAGCTTGATCCGAAAATAGATAGCTGGAATATGTTAAAAAGAAATCAAGAAATATTTAAAGTTCATGGTTTTGAAGGATTGCGTGTCGATGGTCCTAAAGCGAGCGGTGGAAAGTATCAAGACGGCGTTAGGGTCCGAGACCAAGAGTATCAAAACCAAGGGCGAGGTCTCGATTGGGTCTCTAGCCTGATGGCTGACACAGGAGTTTTTTTAAAATACGAAAAGGTGCCCTTGAAAGATGGAGAAGGTGTCACAACACATTTGTATGTTGATCTTACACCTGTGATCGTGGCGCATCCGCTTCAACCATCCTTGCTAAAAGCAGGAGCTAGCTCTTCCTCTGCCTTGACGCCCGAAGAACAAAAGGCATTTGTAGATTTTGAGAATTTTTTAATGACAAAAAAAGTTTTTGGATTTGGTGAAGAGGAAAAAGATTATACATTTTTTGTTAATTGGGCGGATGAATCTTCAGATGACTTACATAACCTTGGCATTTATCTTGTTGACCCTGCCGGGCGGCGTTTAGAACACCATGTTTTTATCGGGCGCTTATCGCCGCTAACGAAAGAATTTTTTATCGAAGACTGGAATCCGTTTTTATCGTTTGCCACAACGCAGACCTTGCAAGCTTTGAGCCAGGCCTTGCCCGGATACAACATTAAGGGCTTGTTAACAATTATGCAGATCGTAGAGCAATTTGACGGTTTTGGGGTTTTTTATGATGAAGAAACAGGATTTTTTAAGAAGTTAAAAGAAGACAGGTCTGGTTATTATTGGATTTCCGAGGATTCGGAGTCTGATTCTAAGAGGATCATGGTGGGGAAGAAAGATCAAATTATTAGCCCTGAACAGCTTATTGCGATGACATTTTTTCAAGATATAGAGGCTGCCTCATCTTTTGAAAATGCAGAAATATTTTGGACGAAACAAGAAAATAAGGGATTTAAAGATACCTTGCAGCGCCTGATGCTTTATTATGCGGATGCTGATGCGGAAGACAAAGTAACGCAGTTAGGCATCGGGGATCCTTTGCTTGCGGGTATGGGGAGCATTGAGGAATTTGGTGAGCTTTCTTTTCGAGCGCAGTTTCCGGAAAACCCGCAGGTCATCTCTTCTAGTGTTGCATCCATGAAAAAAGTAATCGAAGATTTTGTCGATGGCCGCAAAGCTATCTTTGAGTTAAATTTTGCTGATTTTGAAGGAATGAAGTCGCTGGGACGTTTTAGTGATTGTAAGGCTTTGGACAAGCTTAACGAATTCTTCAAAACACTCCCTTTTGAAGCGGAGTCACTGATCGATTATCCCTGGAGGAGTAAAAATAAACACGATACGACAATTGAAATGGACCTAAAAGAGATCATTGAAAATTCATTTGATGCGCTTGAGTCGTTGGAGGATGCGCGTGTTTTAAGTCGAATGCCCTCTGATCTTAGAGATCTTCGTTCGGACGTAGGCCAGAGAAAGATCTCTGTTTCTCTTGAAGTGGCAGGGAATAATATGATTCTTAAGGTTGCTGATAATGGTGCGGGTATTTATGCTGCGACGACAAAAGAGAAAAAAGAAGGTGGCCGTTACATCGGTGGTTTCGGAGAAGGGTCAGCGTCTCTTTATTATTCATTAAAAAATATTAAAGGGAAGTACCGTCTTCAGAAAGCAGGGGAAAAAGGTCGAACCCTACAAGAAGGCACGCTAGCTACAATTGAAATTCCGTTGGCAAATCTAAGAGAAAGAAAGAACCCGCAAGGGTCTTCTGCGATCGTGGCGCGTTCGGGTGTAAAAATTTATACCGACGCTCAGGGTCGCCAGCGCGTTGATATGGCAACGGTAGATGATGCAGACCTCAAAGATTTCTTAAATGGTATCAATCAGCCAGAGCTCGCCAAGAAGGTTTTTGTTTATGGCGGCGCAGCGCGAGATTTGTTATTTGGGTCTTCTGTCCGTGACATTGATTATTTTCTTACTTTGGATATGACGGAAGATATTTTTCGCGCGAAAGTATTCCCCCGGCTTCAAGCAACGACCATCATGAAAAAACATAATATGGGCGAACGAGTCCGCAGCCTCGATGATGTGCGTTTTCGCTTTGGCCGCACAGAGCTTTCGGTGAATAAAATGTTTCTTTATTTTGACGGGGAATCTCCTGACCCTGTCTTGGAAGATCCGCAGAATGGATTGAAAGACCTTATGACGCAGACGGCGCGCATCACGAATGACAATGATGAGGGGGAAACACGGCAGAAGTTTTCGCGTATCATGGAAAAGATCATCCGCTTTGGCCTGACTCCTGATGGTCGGGCTCAACGCGTCTTGCGTGACTGTATTTTGTACTACAAAGGACAGCTGATCGATTTTCCCGTCTTTAATGTGTATCAAGCGTGGGATGCGATTATTCATAGCGGGGTTAATGAAAAAAATACCCAGGCGTTTTGGAGCGCTATTGAACGCTGGCAAGATTCGTATCGAAAAGATATGGCAGCCGATAGGCCCATGGGCCTCAATGATGGCGAAGGGGAATTGTTTGAGGCTTTGGGTTTCAAAACACCAGAAGGATTAGATCAGCATTTAGAAAAAGTTTTGAGTAGGACAAGCGGCGAGGCTGCAGTCGCCAGCTCTGGTATTTATGGTAAGTGGAAAGATGTGATGCCAAAGCTTTTAGAGCTTGCTGATCAAAAGAAAGTTAAGGCTGTTTATGTTGATTTAGATAATACCATCTTTTATCCGAAGGGGTTTGTGGGAAGCGAGAATCAGAAAACAGAAAGTATCATTCGTGTCGCCGTTAATTTGATCATCAAGGATGTTGAGAAAGGTGAGGCTTTTGTTAGCGAAAGGACAGTTGCCGAGGCCATTAATCAAGCCAAGGGTCTTGTCTACACTCAGGGAGACGTGGATGAGGTCCGTATGGTCGATCATCAGTTTTTTGCCTCTGATGTTGATCACGAGGAATTGAGAGCATTAAAGAGCAAAGGTGTGCATATGGTTGGTTTTACGGCTCGGCCTAGTAAGCCTTCGAAAATGAGAATTACGCTGGATATTTTAAGGTCTCTTAGGGTTAACGGAGATATTTTTGATAAAGTTGTGTTTACATCAGGAGATGGAAAGATCAAAGCCAATCAGTTGGCATTTCAGATCAAAGAATATCGTCGAGAAGCCAAGGAAAGAAAAAAACAAATAAGTTCTAAGGAAATTTTTCTTATAGACGATTTGAAGAAAAATATTATTGCGGCCCAAAGGCTTGGGTATGGGATCTCTCCTATTTTGATCGAGGCGGATAACAGTGTTGAAAATAGAGCATGGGAAGATTTCTTGGAATTAGCCAAAGAGGCGAAACGGGAGAAGAATTTAAATCATGTTTTTGAATATTTACTTAATGCTTATGTGCTGGCTCCCCAGAATGAAGAAAGAGCCATTTTGTTTTTAGCCTCTCAAATGTTAGGTTCGGAAAATTATAACGCTTTTACACAAACGCTCACGCCTGATATTGGCAAAATGAAAGATGTTTTTGGCAGTGGCGTGGAAATGAAAGATATTGTTAATCCAAGCAAAGTTTTTTCATCCCTGATTAATCCTGATGAGCTTGAAGCCTTTGTCAGAGATCAGCTCAACAAATCCCAGGTCTTTGAAAGTGACTACGATCCTAAGCGGCCTGGCGCAGCTTCGCCGTTGACAAAGGATACCAAGGGAGGTA